>NZ_JBHZCI010000010.1:0-196041 GCF_042755185.1 Streptomyces sp. NPDC059166
GTCCCCGCACCCCACCGCCCCTCCGGCGGGGGCGGCCTCCCGTGGGGGGGGCCCCCCCCCCCCCCCGGGCCCCCCCGCCCCTCCTCGTACGGTGGAGACGCGCCGGCGTCAGCCCTTCAGCTCTGCCGCGACCAGCTCCGCGATCTGGACCGCGTTCAGCGCGGCGCCCTTGCGCAGGTTGTCGTTGGAGACGAAGAGCGCGAGGCCGTGCTCCACGGTCTCGTCCACGCGGATGCGGCCCACGTAGGAGGCGTCCTTGCCGGCTGCCTGGAGCGGGGTGGGGATCTCGGAGAGCTCGACGCCCTCGGCGTCCTTCAGCAGCTCGTAGGCGCGCTCGACGCTGATCGGGCGGGCGAAGCGGGCGTTGATCTGCAGGGAGTGGCCGGAGAAGACCGGGACCCGGACGCAGGTGCCGGAGACCTTGAGGCCGGGGATCTCCAGGATCTTGCGGGACTCGTTGCGGAGCTTCTGCTCCTCGTCCGTCTCGAAGGAGCCGTCGTCGACGATCGAACCGGCGAGCGGGAGCACGTTGAAGGCGATCGGGCGCTTGTAGACGCCCGGCTCCGGGAAGTCGACCGCTTCGCCGTCGTGGGTCAGCTTGTCCGCGTCGGCCACGACCTTGGACGCCTGGCCGTGCAGCTCGGCGACACCGGCGAGACCGGAGCCCGAGACCGCCTGGTACGTGGCGACGGTCAGCGCGTCGAGCTGCGCCTCCTCGTGCAGCGGGCGCAGCACCGGCATGGCGGCCATCGTGGTGCAGTTCGGGTTGGCGATGATGCCCTTGGGGCGGTCGGCGATCGCGTGCGCGTTGACCTCGGAGACCACCAGCGGGACCTCGGGGTCCTTGCGCCAGGCGGAGGAGTTGTCGATCACCACGGCGCCCTGGGAGGCGACCTTCTCGGCCAGCGCCTTCGAGGTCGCGCCACCGGCGGAGAAGAGCACGATGTCCAGCCCGGTGTAGTCCGCCGTCGAGGCGTCCTCCACGGTGACGTCCTTGCCCTCGTACGCGATGGTGGAGCCGGCGGAGCGCGCGGAGGCGAAGAGCCGCAGTTCGGCGACGGGGAACTTCCGCTCGGCCAGGATCCTGAGCATGACTGTGCCGACCTGACCGGTGGCGCCGACGATTCCGACCTTCACGAGAACTCCCTCACAGACGCGAACGGGCACGGTTGCCGGTCCATGATGCGTATGTCCACGGCCTCCCTGTCCAATCCATTGTCCGGCAGGCGGACGGCCCCCGCACACGGCTGTGGGGCGGGCGCCCTTGCGAGCACCCGCCCCACGGTCTTCCGGTGTCGTGCGGATCACACCGTCCCTACGGCTACGGCGTGACCTTGCCGATCACGACGCTGCCGGTGCCCGCCGCGGTGCCGCGGGCGTTCACCAGCTGGACCTCGCCGAAGAACTGCCGCCCCTCGGGGGCCGCACCGGCGACGACGACATCGGCGCCGACCTCGGCGGACGCGCCGTTGGCCAGGTTCACGGCCTTCGACTCGTCGACCTTGATCTCACCGAGCGACGGGGAGTAGTACACGTCCCGGTAGTCGTACTCGGTGGTGCCGGACGGGACGTCGTACCCGTCGATGACCACGGTGTACGTGCCGGCCGCCGGGTTCACCAGGCTGACCGACTCCTCCGAGCCCGCCGTCGTCGAGGCGCCGACCTGCGTGGCGCCCTTGAAGACGTACAGGTCGATGTCGGCGTTGGCGTCCGAGGGGTTGCCGATGGCGACGTCCAGCTTCTCGACGCCCGCACCGATGGTGACCGTCCGGGTGTACTCGCCGCCCGTGCTGATCGAGGGGCGCGCGACGGCGGCCGAACCCAGCGTGCCGCCCTTCAGGGAGCCCTTCAGGTCACCCGCGTTGTTGGTCACCGTCCAGTCGACGGCGGCCGGGGTGCCGATCTTCGCCTCGGGCAGCGTCTGCACCGCCGGGTCGAAGGTGGCGCCGAGCAGCGAGACATCCAGCTTGTACGGGTTGTCCAGCAGCGGCGACGTACGGCGGGCCTCGACCTCGATCTCCCAGACGCCGGGCTGCGGGTCCTTGTAGGAGCGCGTGTCCGGGCGGCAGGTGTTGGTCGGGCTCTCGTAGTTCGGGTAGCAGAAGATCGTCGAGCTGTCCTCCACCGAGACCCCGTAGGGGTGGATGGAGATGAACCGCGTCTGGCTGCCCGAGCGCAGGGCGCTCATCGCGACCTCGAGGGTCTTGGCGCCCTCGGGGACGTTCAGGAAGTACGACGTGGTGCCGTTGCGCTGCACCGAACCGGTCGTGGAGAAGGAGTAGCCCGGCTTCACCAGGTCCTTGGCGACCACGACGGTCGCGAGGATCTGCTGGTCGATGCCGGACGTCTTCGCGTCGTCCACCTGCAGGATCGCGCTGTGGACACCGGCCGTGCGGGGCTTCGCCTGGACCTTGACGGTGACCGGCTCACCCAGCGGCAGCGAGACGGTGCTCGAACCGGTCAGGGAGAAGGTGCCGTCGTCGTTCTTCCAGGACAGCTTGTGCTTGACGTCCTTGTCCGGACCCGTGGTGCGGGTGATGGTGACGTCGTACGACTTCTTCTGGCCGGCCTGCAGGCCGCCCTCACGGTCGTACAGGCCGGTGCCGAAGCCCGGCTCCTTCAGTGCGAAGTCGATCGCGGTGTCGACCGGGGCCTTCACCGAGTACTCGTGCGCCGGGGCGCCCTGCTTCTCGATCATCTTCCACGCGGAGACGATGTCGATCAGACCGGAACCCTGGGCGTGCGCGGGCACGTCCTTGATGTGGGTGGCGGTGCTGGTCAGCGCGGTCCGCAGGTCGGCCGGGGGCAGCTCGATGTGCTTCTGCTTCGCGGCGGACAGCAGCAGCGCCGTCGCACCGGCGGCCTGCGGCGAGGACATCGAGGTGCCCTGCAGCATGGAGTAGCCGGCCGGCAGGGTGTAGCCCGACTCCTTGACCGGGCTGCCGGGCAGCCAGGTCTGGGTGGTGTTGATCGCCGCGCCGGGGGCCGTCAGGGTCGGCGTGAAGCCGCCGTCCTCACGCGGACCGCGCGAGGAGAAGGGCAGCATGTCGTACTTCTTGGTGACGTTCGAGCCGTAGTTGGCCGCCCACGTCTCCTTGGAGATGGACGCGCCCACCGAGATGACGTGGTCGGCGAGGCCGGGGTCACCGATGGTGTTGACGCCCGGGCCCTCGTTGCCGGCCGAGATGACCAGCTGGACGCCGTAGACGTCGATGAGCCGCTTGTAGAGCTCGGCGCGGGCGTTGTTGCCGTCGTTCAGCGGCGGGAGGCCGCCGATCGACATGTTGACGACGTCGACACCGCGGTTGACCACGAGGTCGATCATGCCCTCGGTCAGCGCGATGTTGGTGCAGCCGCCCGACCAGGTGCAGGCGCGCGAGGAGACGATCTTGGCGCCGGGGGCGGCACCGTTCATCTTGCCGCCGAACAGGCCGTTGGCCGCGGTGATACCCGCGACGTGGGTGCCGTGCTCGCTCTCGATGACGCCGATGTTCACGTAGTCGGCGGTGTCGCCGGCCGCGTTGTAGACGACGTTCTTGCGGGCCTCGACGACGAACGGGATGCGCTCGACGACCTGGGTCGCCGGGTTGTCCGTGCCGAAGTAGCCGACCTGGTACTTGTCCTTGTACGGCTTCATGGCGGTCTCGTCGCCGAAGTCGGCGTCGTTGTCCAGGTCCACGCGGACGGTGCCGGCGACCGGGTCGTAGAGCACGGCCCAGACGTCGGTGGTGTCGCCGTCCCGGTTCAGGTCCCCGGCCATGTCGCCGCCCTTGGTGGCGGCTTCCGAGAAGAGCTGGATCTTGTAGGACCCCTTGGGGGCGGAGTAGGTGCGGCCACCGATGGTGAAGGTGGGGCCGGCCACGTCGGCCGTCATCCGCAGCCAGGTGCCGTCGCCGTCGCTGACGGGGTCGGTCGCCGTCACCCAGTCGACGATCTTCCGCTCGCCGGTGGTGGTCTTCCGCAGAGCCGGGTGGCCGAGGTCGACACCGGAGTCCAGGACACCGATGGTGATCCCGCGGCCGTCGGCCTTCGGGTGCTGCTTCACGAAGTCGACGGCACCCGTCTCGAACGACGGGTTGTACGGGTTCTCGGCGGGGGTGTTCTTCCCCGGTGCCGGGTAACTGCCGGTCGACTTCTCCTGCTTCGCGCCGGTCGCCCGGTCGCCCGCGGGCGTCGGGTCGTCGAGCTTGATCTCCTGCTTGAGATCGATGCCCTGGACCGAGGAGAGCTTCTGCGCCGCCTTGATGGTGGCCTCGGCGGTCGCCGTGGGCACGGTGGCCCGGACGTAGCCGAGCTTGTCGTAGGTCTTGCCCACGACGGACCCCTTGACGGAGTCCAGCTGCTGGGCCACCTGCTCGGTCGCACCCGGGGTGGTGGCGACCATCATGGTGACGTTCTTCTCGCCCTTGGCCTCGGCCTTCGCCAGCACATCGGCGTCGGCCCGGCCCAGCTTGTCGCCCTTCGCGCTGGTGGCGGCGGGCTTCACGGGCGAGGCGGCCGGGTCGTCGGCGGCGAACACCGGAGCGGCACCGGAGGCGGCCAGCGCGGCCACGAGGCCGGCCGCGGCCGCGATACGGGCCGCGCGTCTGGCCCCCGGTATGGAGCTGGGGGATTCCTTGGTCATCAGCATCCCTGTTGGTGAAAGAAAGAGAGAGTCCGGAATTCGGTACCGGATGACCGCTCAGCATTTCCTACCGGACAGGGGTTTGTGGAGAGCTGACGGGGGCGAGAAGGGGACATGGCGTAGATCCGCCACCTGACCGATCACGCCACTACCGCGGGCGGACCACCACGTACGCGGCGGGCTCACGGTCCTCGGCCGCCATCATCGCCGTGCGCAGCACCACCGCGGACCGTGCCGAGGAGTCCCGCAACTGCTGCGGCGTCACCCGCACCACCGTCACCCCGAGCCGCTCCAGGTGTTCCCGCTCCGCGGCGAAGGCGACGTGCTCCTGGCCGGGGGAGCGGGCGCCCAGTTCGAGCGCGACGGCCTGCTCCGGCCAGAACGCGTCCACCCCGCCGAGGAACCCGCCGCCCGGCAGGGAGAGCTCCACGTTCCACAGCGGCTCCGGCAGGCGGTGGGCGCGCACCATCGCGTACAGCCTGCCCTCCGCGACCGCGCGGCCCTCGACGAGCAGCGTGTCCACGGCGTCCACGACGTGCGGGCGCCCCAGCAGCTTCGCCGCGCTCAGCTCCCGTACGACCGAGGCCGGTTCGCAGTGGCCGTCGCGCACCGCCTCGGTCACGATCCGGCGGACGGAGGAGGCGTCGGTCAGGGCTCCCACCGCGTCGGCCAGAGCGCGCTCGACCGGGGCGAGTGGCACCCCCTCGCGGCGCTGCGGCCTCGGCAGGGAGGCGGACCGGATCACCTGGACGAACCGGGTGGAGCGCAGACGCCTGGTCCGCGGGACCAGGACGTCGATCCGGTGGAGGGCGATCACCGGGGGAGCGGACGCGAAGCCGTACAGGGCCAGCGCGGCCAGACCCGTGACCATGGCCTCTCCGTAGCCGGGGCCCGACTGGGCGGGCACCGTGCGCCGCGCGCCCGCCGGAGGACGCCCCGCGTAGAGCAGAGCGCCGCGGACCCGGTCCTCGTGAGTGGGCGGACCCGGGTGCAGGAGGTACACGCTCGGCAGCAACTGCTGCCAGGAGCCGCCCGGCAGACACTGCGCGGCGGTCTGCGCGGCCGACACGCCTCGGGCGCGCAGCTGTGCGGAGGACTGCACGCGGTGGGCGGGTTCGTGGACGGGGTGCGGGGACAGCGGGGCGTTCTTGGTCATGCCGGGGAGGTTGCCGCAGCACGGGGGCGCGGTAACCCGTGTTACACGTCCGTCGACATTCCAGGACGACACCGTCCAGATGCACAGGAGTTCGACTGCCGAAAAGGGTGGGCCCGACGGGGATTGTGAGGCGCGGGCGCCCCCCCCGGGCGCGGGGGCGGGGGCCCCCGGGGCGCGCCCCCCCCCCGCCCGCAAACACCCCCCCCCCCCCACCCCCACGTTCGCGGCCTGGCCCCGGCAAGGCGACAGCCGGTTCCCGGCGGCTGGGATCCGGCGACAGGTCCCGGATCTCGTCAGCTGCCCTCGGCCCCCCACTCGGCCGGCCCCCACTCGGCGGGCCCGATCCTGCGGCCGTGATCAAGCGACCGCCCCGGTCCGGCCGCCGGATCCGGGGCAACTGGTCTCCGGCCACGAGGGCCCGGCGTGGGCGGAGGACCCGGCAGCCAGGCCCTGGGACCGGGCGCTGCCAGGCGTCGGGCGGGTGGCCGGGCGGCCAAGCCCTCCGCGCCGGTCCCTGACCAGGGGGGGGCAGATCCGGCGGCCCGACGGCCCTGCCCACCGCCGCCGGGCGGGCCCCCGGCCCCGGAACGGCCCCGGCCCTCAGCCCTGCTGCCGGGACGGTGGGCGTAGCCGTGCGGCCCAGGGGTGGCGCCCGATCCAGGCGGAGAAGCCGCGGGCGATCTCCGCGCGGCGTTCCGAAGCCGCCCAGATCACCCGAACGGCCGAACGTGGCGCGAGTGTGGCCCGCAGCCTGCCCCAGCGGCCGGCCGCCGCCGCGAGGCCCCTCCGGATCACCCGCACCTCCTCGGCGGGCGAGGCGACGGGCCCCGGCTCCGGCGCGTACAGCACCCGCTCGACCGATCCCGCCACGCGATGGACCGCGGCGACGGCCGGACCGTCGAGACCGCCGAGCCTCACGACCCGGGCAGCGGCCTTGCGAGGGGTCAGCGAATCGTCCGGCGGGATGCCGTGGTCCCAGGCCGTATCGGTGATCTCCCGCCACGCCGCCAGTACCCGTACGGGCGTGTCGGCGGCCGTACGTCCCACCGGGGAGGCGGACCGGCCCCGCAGCCCGTCGTCCGGGAACGTACCGCCGGTTCCCGGCCGGGCCGTCAGGTCCCCGTCGGACGGCCTCGACGCCCGGAGCCCCGCCGGGGGCCCGAGGCGCCCGCGCCGGGCGCGGAGCCGCCAGAGCATCGGCAGCAGCAGGAGGACGAGCACGGCCAGGGGGACGAGGACCCACAGCAGTACGGTGCCCAGCGGGAAGCCCGTGTCCGAGGAGTCGGACGCCCCGGCGGCCGCCGCCACGCCGCACTCACCCTGTCGGCGCATCTGCGGCGGGCAGGACTCCGAGGCGGACGGGGCGGCCGACGGTGCGACGGAGGCGCCGTCCGTCGGCTGTGCGGTGGCGCCCGGGCTCTGCGTGGGGACGTCGGGCCGGGTGTACGCGGGCGTGCTGCCGCGCGACGGCGTCGGCTCGAACCTGGTCCAGCCCACACCCTCGAAGTACAGCTCGGGCCAGGCGTGGGCGTCCCGCAGGCCGACCGAGACGGAGCCGTCCGTCTGGACCGTGCCCGGCGCGAAGCCCACCGCGACCCGGGCGGGGATGCCCAGGGTCCTGGCCATCGCGGCCATGGTGAAGGAGAAGTGGACGCAGAATCCCTCCTTGGCCTTCAGGAAGCGCTCGATCGCCGCGGTGCCCGTGCCGGAGGTCACCGACGTGTCGTACCGGAAGCCGCCTTCCGACGCGAACCAGTCCTGCAGCTTCACCGCCCGCTCGTAGTCGTTGTCGGCACCCTCGGTGACCTTGCGTGCGGTGTCCTCGACCACGCCGGGCAGCGAGGACGGCACCCGCGTGTACTCACGGACCACCTCGGAGGGCGGTGCCGGCGCCCCCGCGAGCTGACTGGCCGTCGGTTCCACCACCAGGCTCCGGACCTCGTAGCGTGCGCCGCCCGTGGTCTGCCCCTCGTCGCCCACGAGGGTGCGCCCCTCGGGCTCGTACCGCCAGCGCCCCGGCACCTCGACCTGGCTCGCCGGGTAGGGCAGCGGCAGATACGTCTGCTGGTACGAACGCGACGCCGAGATGTTCGTCCGGACCTCGGTGACTCCGACGTCCCCGTTCAGCCCGGCGGGCTGCGGCAGCCTTTCCGGGACGTCGCTCAGCCGCCTGGTCGACGAACGCCACTCACCGCCGCTGAACTGGTCCAGGGCCAGGATGCGCAGATAGAAGTCCTGCGGGCTCCCGGAATCGGTGCGGTAGGACAACACCTCCCGGTTCTCCGGCTGGTTGAGGTTGTCCTGCATGGAGATCAGCGGATTCACCGCGGAGATCGTGCCCCCGCCGCCCCCGTTGCCGCCCCCACCGCCTGCCGAGCCGAGCAGCCCGCCGTCCAGGGCGGGCAGGGCCGCCGGCACCGCCAGGGCGATGCCGAGCGCCACAGCTCCGATGCGCCTGCCCGTACGCACGGGCGCCACGGACCGCCCCGGTCCGCTCAGCCCGTCCGCCAGGCCGCCCGACGTACGGGACACCCCGCCGAAGACACGGCCCCACCGCGAGAGCCGCTCCTGGCCCTCGGCCAGCAGCAGAAGCAGATACCCGCCGGCCGCGAGCAGGAACCAGAGCCATCCCGCCCCGCCGTCGGAGAGCCCGGCGGCGACCGAGTACAGGGCCAGCAGCGGCAGACCGGCCGGAGCCGTCGCGCGGAACGTCACCGCGAGGACGTCCACCGCGAGCCCTATCAGCAGCACCCCGCCGATCAGCATCAGCCGGATGCCGTCCGTCGCCGGTGCGGGGATCGCGTACCTGCTGACGTCGTCCGCGCCCGTGGACAGCAGGTCGGCGAGGTGCTGGACCGCCGGCGGGCCCGGCACCACGGAGAACATGGCGTACGGCGCGGCGAAGGCCACGGTCAGGGTCAGCAGGGTGACGATCACCTGGAAGGAGACCGTCAGCACCCGCGCCGGGTGGATACGGCGGGCGAGCGCGCCCGCGCCGCTCTGGACGGCCAGCATGAGGGCGGCCTGCAGCACCCAGGCGGAGGTGTCCACCAAGGGGACCAGGGCGCCCGACGCCATCATCGTGGCGGCGAAGGCGCACAGCGTCAGCCGGATACGCCGGTTCATGACCACCCCCCGGGGACGCCCGCGGCACCGGCCGCCGGGGCCGGTGCGCCCGGGTCACCCTGCCCCGCCTGCTGCCACAGCCGGGCGAGTTCGGCACCGGGCCGCACCGTCACCGCCGTCCAGCCCGCCTCACGCAGCAGGCGCAGATGCCCGGGCATCGCGGGTCCGGGGCCGGGCCCCGGCCCGCCCCCTGCCCAGTCGTCGCCGTCCAGCACGAACGCGACGGCTCTGCGGCTGCGCTGCCGCATCCTCGCGACCAGCGCCGCCTGTTCCTCGTCGAGCGTGCCCAGGAACGCGACCAGCAGTCCGTCACCGCCACCGCGCAGCACCTCCTGCGCCCGGGAGAGACCGCCCCCGTCGGAGTGGTCGACGACGGCGAGGGTGTCCATCATCAGCCCCACCGCGTCCGCGGACTCCTGCGGTGATCCCGTGAACCCGTCGGCACCCTCACCGGGAACCACCGCCCCCTCGTCCGTGACCAGCCGCACCGCGAAGCCGCGCTCCACCATGTGCGTCAGGGCCGACGCTGCACCTGACACCGCCCACTCGAAGGCCGACCCGGGGCCGCCGCCCTCGTAGGCGATCCGCCGGGTGTCCAGGAGCACCGTGCACCTGGCACGCTGCGGCTGTTCCTCGCGGCGCACCATCAGCTCGCCGTAGCGGGCGGTGGAGCGCCAGTGGACCCGCCGCAGGTCGTCGCCGTGGCGGTAGCCGCGCGGAATGATGTCGTCCTCCCCGGCCAGGGCCAGCGAACGCTGCCTGCCGTCGCCGTGGCCGGAGGACTCCCCGGCCAGCCGCAGGGCCGGCAGCGGCTCCGTGCGGGGGACGACGACCAGGGTGTCGTAGGCGCTGAAGGAGCGCGTCAGCTCGCACATCCCGAACGGGTCGCTCAGCCTCAGCTGCAGAGGCCCCAGCGGATAGCGGCCCCGCAGATCGGACCGCACCCGGTAGGACACCTCCCGGACACCCCCGGGCTCCACCCGGTCCAGCACGAACCGGGGCCGGGGGCCGAGGACGTACGGAACGCGGTCCTGGAGCATCAGGAGAGCCGTGTGCATCCGGGACACGTTGTCCATGCGCAGGTGGACCCGGGCCTCCGAGCCGGCCGGTACCCGCGACGGGGACAGCCGGCGGCTGCCCGCCACCCGGTAGCGCGTGCGGTACAGGACGGTGACACACACCAGCGGCAGCACCGCCAGGAGCAGGCCCACCCTGAGCAGGTCCCCCTGGCCCAGTACATAGGCGCAGACCGCCGCCGCCGTACCGGCGGCCAGGAAGGACCGTCCCCGGGTGGTCAGACCGCCCAGAGCGGCCCGGAGACCGCCCTTGGCATCGCTGTCGTCGACGGGGCCGGGCGCCCCGGCCGTCATCACAGCCGCCGTGCGCCGGGCCGGCCGTACACCGGTGCGCCGGGCCCGTGCGGGGGCTGTGCCCCGGGGGCCGCACCGCCCGAGACCGGCACCGGCGTGCGCTGCAGGATGTCCAGTACGACCTGTTCGGCGGTGCGGCGGTTGAGCTGCGCCTGAGCCGTCGGCAGCAGGCGGTGCGCGAGCACCGCGACCGCCAGGGCCTGGACGTCGTCCGGCAGCGCGTAGTCCCGCCCGGCGAGCGCCGCCGACGCCTTGGCCGCACGCAGCAGGTGCAGGGTGGCACGCGGCGAGGCGCCGAGCCTGAGCTCCGGGTGCTGACGGGTGGCGCCCACCAGCTCCACGGCGTAACGGCGGACGGCCTCCGCGACATGGACCGTGCGCACCGCGTCGATCAGCTTCACGATGTCGTGGGCGTGCGCCACCGGCTGCAGGTCGTCCAGGGGGGAGGCGCCGCCGTGCACGTCCAGCATCTGGAGCTCGGCCTCGGCGCTGGGGTAGCCGATCGAGACCCTGGCCATGAACCGGTCGCGCTGCGCCTCGGGGAGGGGGTAGGTGCCCTCCATCTCCACCGGGTTCTGGGTGGCCACGACCATGAAGGGGTCGGGGAGTTCGTAGGAGTGGCCGTCGATCGTGACCTGGCGCTCCTCCATCGACTCCAGCAGTGCCGACTGGGTCTTGGGCGAAGCCCGGTTGATCTCGTCACCGATCACGATCTGGGCGAAGATCGCGCCGGGCTTGAACTCGAAGTCCCGCCGCTGCTGGTCGAAGATCGAGACGCCCGTGATGTCGGAGGGCAGCAGGTCGGGGGTGAACTGGATGCGGCGGACCGAGCAGTCGATGGACCGCGCCAGCGCCTTCGCCAGCATCGTCTTGCCGACCCCGGGCACGTCCTCGATGAGAAGGTGCCCCTCCGCGAGCAGCACGGTCAGCGAGAGCCTCACGACCTCCGGCTTGCCCTCGATCACACCCTCGACCGACCTGCGTACCCGCTCGGCTGTGGTGGTCAGATCAGTGAGGCTCGCTCGATCGTCATAGGTCGTCACCCGGCCCTCCTCGGCCCCTTGTGCACGGGCCGGCGCGCAAAGCGCCCGTCCCGCCCCGAAATACGGACACTCTCCGGAGGACCCGGAGAGATGTCACACCCGCATTCTTGTTGCCGTTACCGCTTCGTGTCACTCGCCTGCGGACAAGTGGGAGCGATATGCCGGATGTGGTCCGTATGTCGAGGAGGTTCAGGCGGCGGCGACGGGCGGGATCTCGCGCAGCTTGCCCGTCGTCACGTCGAAGACGAAGCCGCGCACGTCGTCGGTGTGCAGGAGGAAGGGCGAGGTGCGCACGCGCTGCATCGACTGCCGCACGTCCTGGTCGGCGTCCGAGTACGCCTCGACGGCCCAGGCCGGCCGCTGGCCGACCTCGAGCTCGAGGTCCTTGCGGAAGTCCTCGGTCAGCGACTCCATCCCGCAGTTCGTGTGGTGGATCAGCACGACGCTGCGGGTGCCGAGGGCGCGCTGACTGATGGTCAGCGACCGCAGGACGTCGTCGGTCACCACGCCGCCGGCGTTGCGGATCGTGTGGCAGTCGCCGAGTTCCAGACCGAGCGCGCGGTGGAGGTCGAGACGGGCGTCCATGCACGCGACGATCGCGACGCGGAGAACGGGCTTGGCGTCCATCCCGGGATCGGTGAACGCCTCCGAGTACCGGGTGTTGAGCTCGACGAGACGGTCGGTGACGGTCCCCGCGCCGGTGGGGGAATCGGTCCCGGCGGAAGTGTGCGCAGAAGTCGACATGGAGACGACGTTAGCCGCCGCACGGGCCCCAGGCGTGCAGTGGAAGGGGACAAAGAACATCAACGGGTCTTGTTGTGAGGGAACCCACAAGCCTCACCCCCGTGGGTCCGGCCGGGTGAGACCCCCCGGCCCGCCGATGCCGTGCGACGCGCTGCGCCGTTCGTTGATCGGGAATGGATCGAATGGCAGGGTGGACTAAAGTGACCCGAAGTTACCGACCTGCCTGCGCATTATGCATATTTCTACATGTTTCGACTTCCCCGTGATGTGCGGCGCACGTGCGGCCCGGCCCTCTCCCGCCCGTGGCCGGCCGACGCCCCTTCCCCGGCGCCGGCCGACCTCCCCTTCCGGGCGGGTGGGGACCCGGCCGCACGTGCGGCCGTCGCGGACAGAGCCTGAGAGGGCGCTTTGAGCCAGACCCGACACGTCCCGGTGATGCTCCAGCGATGCCTGGACCTGTTGGCCCCGGCTCTGGAGGCGACCGGACCACAGCCCCCGGTCGTCGTCGACTGCACCCTCGGGCTCGGCGGACACAGCGAGGCGCTGCTCACCGCGTTCCCCGAGGCCCGGCTGATCGCCCTCGACCGGGACAAGGAGGCGCTCCGGCTCTCCGGCGAACGCCTCGCCCCCTACGGCGACCGCGCCACCCTCGTCCACGCCGTCTACGACGAACTTCCCGAGGTCCTGGACCGGCTGGGCATCCCCAAGGTCCAGGGCGTCCTGTTCGACCTGGGGGTCTCCTCCATGCAACTGGACGAGGCGGACCGCGGTTTCGCCTACGCCCAGGACGCGCCGCTCGACATGCGGATGGACCAGACGACCGGCATCAGCGCGGCCGAGGTGCTCAACACCTACCCGCCGGGCGAACTCGTGCGCATCCTGCGCGCGTACGGCGAGGAGAAGCAGGCCAAGCGCATCGTCTCGGCCGTCGTGCGCGAACGCGAGAAGGAGCCCTTCGACACCAGCGCGCGCCTCGTCGAACTGATCCGGGACTCCCTGCCCCAGGCGGCCAAGCGAACCGGCGGCAACCCGGCCAAGCGGACCTTCCAGGCCCTGCGCATCGAGGTCAACGGTGAACTCCGCGTCCTGGAGCGGGCCGTTCCGGCCGCCGTCGACAGCCTCGCCGTCGGAGGGCGGATCGCCGTGCTCTCGTATCACTCGCTCGAGGACCGGCTCGTCAAGCAGGTCCTCGCGGCCGGCGCGGCGAACACCGCACCCCCGGGACTGCCGGTCGTACCCGAGCGCTATCAGCCGCGGCTGAAACTGCTGACCAGGGGTGCCGAACTGCCCACGGAGGAAGAGGTGGCCGAGAACCGGCGTGCCGCTCCCGCCCGGCTGCGAGGTGCCCAGAGGATCCGGGAGGAGGAGCGATGAGCGGCTCCTGGCCCACCGGCCGTACGCGGAAGAGGACGGTGGCACCGCGGTGACCAAGGCGGCCGAGCAGATGAAGGGGCGGGCCGGCCGGCTCGCGCGGCTGATGCCGGCGGGGCCGAGCACAGCCGCCCGCACCCCCTTCGTCCTGCTGGTCGTGCTGCTGCTCACCGGTGGCCTGATCTCGCTCCTGCTGCTGAACTCCGCCCTCAACGAAGGATCGTTCAGGCTGAGCAAGCTGAAGAGGGAGACCACCGAGCTCACCGACGAGCAGCAGGCCCTGCAGCGGGACGTCGACGGCTACTCCGAACCCGACGCCCTCGAACGCCGGGCCCGGGAACTCGGCATGGTGCCCGGCGGCAACCCCGCCTTCCTCGGCCCCGACGGCAAGGTCCGCGGTGTGCCCGAACGGGCGTCCGCGCAGCCGTCCCCGGTCCCCGAACCGGCGACGAGCACGACCGCGGCGACGGTGACGGCCTCACCGTCCGGCTCCGGGCAGCCGTCGTCCCCGGCAGCCTCCGCGACCCCGACCACCCCACTTCCGACGAGCTCCGGCAGGTGACGCAGTGCCCCCGAAGGAACCGCCGCGCCGCCGGGTGCCCGGCCCCGCGCGCCCACGCAACGCGGCCGGCGGATCGGGGCGCCCCCGGCCCTCCGCCCGGCCCGAGAGCCGCCGGCCCCGGCGCCCGGCGCCCCCGAGGCGCGGCGGCTCCCGGCAGTCCATCCGGCTGGGCAGTCCCCGGCCCCGGCTGCGCCTCATCAGTCTCTGCCTGACCCTCGTCATGATCGCGTTCGTCGTCCGCCTCCTCCAGGTACAGGCGGTCGACGCCGCCACGTACGCGGCAAAGGCCGAGAAGAACCGCTACCTCGAGTACACGGTCGCCGCCGAGCGCGGCGAGATCACCGACCGCAGCGGAATCGCCCTGGCCACCAGCGTCGACGCCCACGACATCACGGCCGACCCGCTGCTGTTCACCCCCGAGGAGAGCAAGGCGCCGGACGCGCCCCAGCAGGCCGCCGCCCTGCTCGCCCCGATCCTGGGCAAGGAGGAGGCGGAGCTGGCCAAGAAGCTCTCGACCCCCAAGAGCCGGTACACCGTGCTGGCCAGGCGCCAGACCCCGCAGGTGTGGAAGCAGATCAAGGACCTCAAGGCGGCCTTCGCCCAGAAGGCCGCCGAGGACGCCGCGAAGGGCGGCCCCGGAGCCAACGTGCTGGCCGGGGTGCTCCAGGAGCCCACCACCAGGCGCGTGTACCCCAACGGCGACCTCGCCGCCGGGATACTGGGATTCGTCAACGCCGAGGGCAAGGGCGGCGGCGGGCTCGAGGCGCAGCTGAACGAACGGCTCCAGGGCGAGGACGGCAAGATCCGATACGCCCAGGCCGGCGGACGTCCCGTACCCACCGCGGGATCCACCGAGATCCCCGCGGTCGCCGGCACCGACGTCGAGCTGACCATCGACCGCGACATCCAGTGGGCAGCCCAGCGCGCCATCGCCGACCAGGTCGAGAAGTCCGGGGCCGACCGCGGTTACGTCATCGTCCAGAACACGAGGACCGGTGAGGTGCTCGCGATGGCCAACGCCCCCGGCTACGACCCCAACGACCTCGCCCAGGCCAACGGAGCGGCGCTGGGGAACGCGGCGCTCCAGGACGTGTACGAGCCCGGCTCCACCAGCAAGGTCATGTCGATGGCCGCGGTGCTGGAGGAGGGCGTCGCCACGCCCGGTACGCACGTGACCGTCCCCAACAGGCTGCACCGGGGGGACCGGCTCTTCAGGGACGACATCGACCACCCCACCTGGTACCTCACCCTCAACGGCGTGCTCGCCAAGTCCAGCAACATCGGCACCATCCTGGCGACGGGCCAGCTCGGGAAGACGCAGGCCGAGGCGAACAAGGTGCTCTACTCCTACCTGCGGAAGTTCGGCCTCGGCAGCACCACCGGCCTGGACTACCCCGGCGAGTCGCCCGGCATCGTCGCCAAGCCCGGGGACTGGTCGACCTCCCAGCAGTACACGATCCCCTTCGGCCAGGGACTCTCGCTCAACGCCATGCAGGCGGCATCGGTCTACCAGACGGTCGCCAACGGCGGCGTCAGGATCGAGCCGACCCTGGTCCGCGGCACCAAGGACGCGGACGGCCGCTACACCGCCTCGGAGGCGCCGAAGCGCACCCGGGTGGTCAGCGAGAAGACGGCCAGGACCCTGTCGAAGATGCTGGAGTCCGTGGTGGACGACCGGGAGGGCACCGGGACCAAGGCCCACATCGAGGGCTACCGGGTCGCCGGCAAGACGGGTACGGCCAACCGGGTCGACCCGGTACGGGGCGTCTACAAGGGCTACACCGCCTCCTTCGCCGGCTTCGCCCCCGCCGACGACCCGCAGATCACCGTCTACTGCGCCATCCAGAACCCGACCAAGGGCAGCTACTTCGGCGGCCAGATCTGCGGCCCGATCTACAAGAAGGTCATGGAGTTCGCGCTCAAGACCCTCCAGACACCTCCCTCCGGCAGCGATCCAGCCAGGCTGCCGGTGTCCTTCAAGCCCGGCGAGTGACTCGGGGGAACCCTCAGTGACGACCATCACCCCCGATCCCGGGAACCGGAACGAGAAGTACCGCAACCACCGGCCCTCACTTCGCGAGAGGCCGGGTCCGCCCGGTACGCTCACCGCCGTGCCCCACGCTGATCAGTGCCAAACCACTCAGAAGGACGCGCCTGTGACCTACCCGGGAGCGCCCCGACCGGACCGGCTCAGGCCGACCGCCCTCGGAGAGCTGGCAGACCGGCTCGGTGCCGGACCGCAGGATTCCGGTGAGGTCACCGGAATCACCCACGACTCCCGGGCCGTACGCCCGGGGGACGTGTACGCGGCCCTGCCCGGTGCCCGCTTCCACGGCGCCGACTTCTCCGCCCAGGCCGCCGGTCTCGGCGCCGCCGCGATCCTCACCGACCCGTCCGGCGCCGACCGGGCGGCGGCCACCGGCCTCCCGGTCCTGGTCACCGGGGACCCGCGCGGCCGGATGGGCGAGATCGCCGCCGAGATCTACGGACACCCCGGTGAGGACCTCCTCCAGATCGGGATCACCGGAACCTCCGGCAAGACCACCACCGCGTACCTCGTCGAGGGCGGACTGCGTGGTGCCGGACGCAGCACCGGCCTGATCGGCACCGTCGAGATGCGGATCGGCGACGAGCGCATCAAGTCGGAGCGCACCACCCCCGAAGCCACGGACCTCCAGGCCCTGTTCGCGGTCATGCGCGAGCGAGGCGTCGAGGCGGTCGCCATGGAGGTGTCCAGCCACGCCCTGGTGCTCGGCCGGGTCGACGGCTGTGTCTTCGACGTCGCCGTGTTCAACAACCTCAGCCCGGAGCACATGGAGTTCCACTCCGGGATGGAGGACTACTTCCAGGCCAAGGCCCAGCTGTTCACCCCGCGGCGCAGCAGGCTCGGAGTGGTGAACTTCGACGACGAGTACGGCCGCAGGCTGGTGAAGGAGGCGTCCGTACCGGTCGTCACCTTCTCCGCGGAGGGCCACCCGGACGCCGACTGGCGTGCGCGGGACGTCGAGATCGGCCCCCAGGACAGCACCTTCACCGTGATCGGCCCCGAGGGCGTGCGGATCAAGGCCCGGGCCCCGCTGCCCGGCCCGTTCAACGTCGCCAACACCCTCGCCGCCATCGCGACCCTGGCCGTCGCCGGCGTGGACCCGCAGGCCGCCGCCGACGGAGTCGCGGCCGTCCCCGGCGTCCCCGGCCGGCTGGAGCGCGTCGACGCCGGCCAGCCCTATCTCGCGGTCGTCGACTACGCGCACAAGACGGACGCCGTCGAATCGGTCCTGAGGTCGCTGCGGAAGGTCACCGAGGGCCGCGTGCACATCGTGCTCGGGTGCGGCGGCGACCGTGACACCACGAAGCGCGGCCCGATGGGCGCCGCGGCGGCGCGGCTGGCCGACACCGCCGTGCTGACCTCGGACAACCCGCGCTCCGAGGACCCCCTGGCGATCCTCGCCGCGATGCTCCTGGGCGCGGCCGAGGTGCCTGTCCACGAGCGCGGCGACGTGCTCGTGGAGGCCGACCGGGCCGCCGCCGTCGCCGCGGCGGTCGCCCGGGCGGAGCCCGGTGACACCGTCCTGGTGGCAGGCAAGGGACACGAGCAGGGGCAGGACATCCACGGAGTGGTACGCCCCTTCGACGACCGCAAGGTCCTGCGCGAGGCCATCGAGAGCTCCCTGGGACGCACGAGCGCCGGGAGCGTCCCCGAGGACCGCGTACACACCCATGAGAACAACAGTCAGGGATGACGAAGTGATCGCCCTTTCCCTCGCCGAGATCGCCGCAATCGTCGACGGGCGGCCGCACGACGTGCCGGACCCGTCCGCCGTCGTCACCGGCCCCGTCGTCATCGACTCCCGGGAGGTGCGGCAGGGTTCCCTGTTCGCAGCGTTCGCGGGTGAGCGCGTCGACGGCCACGACTACGCGGAGCGGGCCGTCGACGCGGGCGCGGTCGCCGTTCTCGCCGCCCGCCCCGTCGGTGTCCCCGCGATCGTCGTCGACGACGTCGTGGCCGCGCTCGGAGCACTGGCGCGCGCCGCCGTCGAGCGCCTCGGTACCACCGTCGTCGCGCTGACCGGTTCGGCCGGCAAGACCTCCACCAAGGACCTGATCGCCCAGCTGCTGCAGCGCAAGGCGCCGACGGTCTGGACGCCGGGTTCCTTCAACAACGAGATCGGCCTGCCGCTCACCGTGCTGAGCGCCGGGCCCGACACCCGCCACCTGGTGCTGGAGATGGGGGCCCGGGGCATCGGGCACATCCGCTACCTCACCGGCCTGACGCCCCCTCGGATCGGCCTCGTGCTGAACGTGGGGAGCGCCCATCTCGGCGAGTTCGGCAGCCGGGAGGCGATCGCCCAGGCCAAGGGCGAGCTCGTGGAGGGCCTCCCGGAGGACGGCGTCGCCGTGCTCAACGCCGACGATCCGCTCGTGAGGGCGATGGCCTCCCGCACAAAAGCCCGGGTGATCCTCTTCGGGGAGGCCCCGGAAGCGGACGTACGGGGAGAGAACGTGCGGCTCACCGAGGACGGGCGGCCCGCTTTCGCGCTCCACACACCCACCGGGTGCAGCGACGTGACCTTGCGCCTGTACGGTGAGCACCACGTGTCGAACGCGCTCGCCGCGGCCGCCGTCGCCCATGAGTTGGGCATGTCCGTGACCGAGATCGCCGAGGCGCTCTCGGAGGCGGGCACCCTCTCCCGCTGGCGCATGGAGGTCACCGAGCGTCCGGACGGTGTGACGGTCGTCAACGACGCCTACAACGCGAACCCCGAATCCATGAAGGCCGCACTCCGTGCGCTGGCCGCCATGGGCAAGGCCCGACAGGCGGGAGGGGGGCGCACGTGGGCGGTGCTCGGTCAGATGGCCGAGCTGGGCGACGCGTCGCTCGCCGAGCACGACGCGGTCGGACGGCTCGCCGTCCGGCTCAACGTCAGCAAGCTCGTCGCTGTCGGAGGGCAGGAAGCCTCCTGGCTGCAACTGGGCGCATATAACGAGGGTTCGTGGGGTGAGGAGTCGGTGCACGTGTCCGACGCACAGGCGGCCGTCGACCTGTTGCGCAGTGAACTGCGCCCGGGAGACGTCGTGCTGGTGAAGGCGTCCCGGTCGGTCGGCCTGGAGAAGGTCGCCCAGGCACTGCTGGAGACGACCGAGGGCGAGGTCGCCGTCCGATGAGGCAGATCCTCTTCGCCGGAGCCATAGGGCTCTTCCTGACGCTGGTCGGCACCCCGTTGCTGATCAAACTTCTGGCCCGCAAGGGCTACGGGCAGTTCATCAGGGACGACGGCCCGCGCACGCACGGCAGTAAAAAGGGCACCCCCACCATGGGTGGTATCGCCTTCATCCTGGCGACGATCATCGCGTACGTCCTCGCCAAGGTGATCACCGGCGAGGACATGCGCTTCTCCGGTGTCCTGGTCCTCTTCCTGATGGCGGGGATGGGGCTCGTAGGCTTCCTCGACGACTACATCAAGATCGTCAAGCAGCGCTCGCTCGGTCTGCGCGCCAAGGCCAAGATGGCCGGCCAGCTGATCGTCGGCATCGCCTTCGCGGTGCTCTCGCTCCAGTTCGCGGACGCCCGCGGCAACACCCCGGCCTCCACCAAGCTCTCCTTCGTCGAGGACTTCGGCTGGTCGATCGGCCCGGTGCTGTTCTGCGTCTGGGCACTGTTCATGATCCTGGCCATGTCGAACGGCGTGAACCTGACGGACGGTCTGGACGGACTCGCCACCGGCGCGTCGGTGATGGTCTTCGGCGCCTACACCTTCATCGGTCTCTGGCAGTTCCAGGAGTCCTGCGCCAACGCGACCACCCTGACCAATCCGGAAGCCTGTTTCGAGGTGAGAGACCCACTCGACCTCGCGGTCGTCGCCTCCGCCCTGATGGGCGCCTGCTTCGGCTTCCTGTGGTGGAACACCTCGCCCGCGAAGATCTTCATGGGCGACACCGGCTCGCTCGCCCTCGGCGGCGCGCTCGCGGGTCTCGCGATCTGCTCCCGCACGGAGTTCCTGCTCGCCCTCCTCGGCGGCCTCTTCGTGATGATCACCATGTCGGTGGTCATCCAGGTCGGCTCCTTCAAGATGACCGGCAAGCGCGTCTTCCGCATGGCACCGCTCCAGCACCACTTCGAACTCAAGGGGTGGTCCGAGGTCCTTGTGGTGGTCCGCTTCTGGATCATCCAGGGCATGTGCGTCATCGTCGGACTCGGCCTCTTCTACGCGGGATGGGCAGCCAAGAAGTGAGCAACGTGGACTGGCAGGGCAAGCACGTCACGGTGGCCGGGCTCGGTGTCAGCGGTATCCCCGCGGCCCGCGCCCTGCACGAGCGGGGAGCCGTCGTCACCGTCGTCAACGACGGGGACGACGAGCGCTCCCGCGCGCAGGCGGCCGAACTGGAGGCGCTCGGCGTCACCGTGCGCCTCGGGGACGGCGACACCCTGCCCGAGTCCACCGAACTCGTGGTCACGGCCCCCGGCTGGAAGCCCGGAAAGCCGCTCTTCCTGGCAGCCGCCGAGGCGGACGTCCCCGTCTGGGGCGACGTCGAACTCGCCTGGCGGCTGAGGGGGCCCGACGCCGCACCCTGGCTCGCGGTCACCGGGACCAACGGCAAGACCACGACCGTCCGGATGCTCGCGTCGATCCTCCAGGCCGCCGGTCTGCGCACCGCCACCGTCGGCAACATCGGGGTCTCCCTGCTGGACGCGGTGCTCGGCGAGGAGAAGTACGACGTCCTCGCCGTCGAGCTCTCCAGCTACCAGCTCCACTGGGCGCCCTCGCTCCGCGCCCACTCGGGGGCCGTGCTCAACCTGGCCCCCGACCACCTCGACTGGCACGGTTCGATGGAGGGCTACGCCGCCGACAAGGGCCGGATCTACGAGGGCAACAGCGTCGCCTGCGTCTACAACGTCCAGGACGCGGCGACCGAGGACCTCGTCCGCGAGGCCGACGTCGAAGAGGGCTGCCGGGCCATCGGGTTCACCCTCGGTACGCCCGGTCCCTCGCAGCTCGGGGTGGTCGACGGCATCCTCGTCGACCGGGCCTTCGTCGCGGACCGGCAGAAGCAGGCCCAGGAGCTCGCCGAGGTCGGGGACATCGACCCGCCCGCCCCGCACAACATCGCCAACGCGCTCGCGGCCGCCGCGCTCGCCAGGGCCTTCGGCGTACAGCCCGTCGCCGTACGCGAGGGGCTGCGGGCCTTCCGGCCGGACGCCCACCGCATCGAGCACGTCGCCGACGTGGACGGGGTCGCCTACATCGACGACTCCAAGGCCACCAACACCCACGCGGCCGAGGCATCCCTCGCCTCCTACGACCCGATCGTCTGGATCGCCGGAGGGCTCGCCAAGGGAGCCACCTTCGACGAACTGGCCGCCGGGGCCGCCGAGCGGCTCAGAGGCGTCGTGCTGATGGGCGCCGACCGGGCGCTGATCCGCGAAGCCCTCGCGCGACACGCCCCCGAGGTGCCGGTGGTCGACCTCGACCGGACCGACACTGGGGCGATGTCCGCGGCGGTCAGCGAAGCGGCACGGCTCGCCCGGCCCGGCGACACCGTACTGCTGGCCCCGGCCTGCGCGTCCATGGACATGTTCGTCAACTACAACAAGCGCGGAGAGGCGTTCGCGGACGCCGTCCGCCAACTCGCCGACCGGAGCGACTGACGGGCCCGGACTCCGCGTCGTACTGTCCCGGAGTGACGGAGCCGCCCGGAGCCCCGGTCACCAGCGGCACGGCCGCGGGCCCGGGCACCGTGGGAAGGCCCCGGGCACGAGCAGTGGAGGGGACAGCGACAATGCCGGCCGACGAGAGCGCAGCCGCCCGCGGAGGCCGCCCGCGGGCCACCGCGGCGGCCACCCCGCCCCTGCCCGCCGGCCCCTTCCCGGGGCTCGCGGCGCGGAGCGGGCCCGCCGCCGGGTCCCGGCGGCCCCCGGCGTCACGCCGCCCGCGCGGGGCCGGTGCGCCGCCGTCCGGGCCGCGCCGCGGAGCCGGCGCACGACGGCTGTACGAGCAGGCGCGACGGGCCTGGGACCGCCCGCTCACCGCCTACTACCTGATCCTCGGGTCGAGTCTGCTGATCATCGTGCTCGGCCTCGTCATGGTCTACTCCGCCTCGATGATCAAGGCCCTGGAACTGGCGCGGCCGGGAACGTACTTCTTCCGCAAGCAGTTCCTCGCCGCCGTGATCGGGGCCGGACTGATGCTGCTGGCCTCCAGGATGCCCGTCAAGCTCCACCGGGCGCTGGCCTACCCGCTGCTCATGGTGACGGTCTTCCTCATGGTCCTGGTCCAGGTGCCGGGAATAGGGATGTCGGTCAACGGCAACCAGAACTGGATCCGCGTCGGCGGTCCCTTCCAGCTCCAGCCCAGTGAGTTCGGCAAGCTCGCCCTCATCCTCTGGGGCGCCGACCTGCTCGCCCGCAAGCAGGACAAGCGGCTGCTGGCCCAGTGGAAGCACATGCTCGTCCCGCTGGTGCCCGTCGCCTTCATGCTGCTCGGACTGATCATGCTCGGCGGCGACATGGGGACGGCGATCATCCTCACGGCGATCCTCTTCGGCCTCCTCTGGCTGGCCGGCGCCCCCACACGGCTCTTCGCCGGGGTGCTCGCCTTCGCCGGCCTGATCGGTTTCCTGCTCATCAAGACCAGCCCCAACCGGATGTCCCGCCTCAGCTGCATCGGAGCGTCCGAACCCGGCCCCGGGGACTCGTGCTGGCAGGCGGTGCACGGAATCTACGCTCTCGCCTCCGGCGGATGGTTCGGATCCGGGCTCGGTGCGAGTGTGGAAAAATGGGGTCAACTTCCCGAGCCGCACACCGACTTCATCTTCGCCATCACCGGTGAGGAGCTGGGGCTGGCGGGGACGCTGTCGGTACTCGCCCTCTTCGCGGCTCTAGGCTATGCGGGTATCCGCGTGGCCGGACGCACGGAGGACCCCTTCGTGAGGTACGCAGCGGGAGGCGTGACCACCTGGATCACGGCGCAGGCCGTGATCAACATCGGTGCGGTGCTCGGTCTGTTGCCGATCGCCGGAGTCCCGCTGCCGCTGTTCTCCTACGGGGGGTCGGCCCTGCTGCCGACCATGTTCGCCGTCGGGCTCATGATCGCGTTCGCGCGTGACGACCCTGCGGCGAAAGCGGCCCTGGCCATGCGGAGGCCCGGGGTCAGATGGAAGACGATGAGACGGCGCGTCACGAAGCGTCCGTCCGGAGAGCGGTGAATTTCGGTGCATGTCGTACTCGCCGGCGGGGGGACCGCCGGGCACATCGAGCCCGCGCTTGCCCTCGCAGACGCCCTGCGGAGGCAGGACCCGACCGTGGGAATCACTGCCCTCGGCACGGAGCGCGGACTCGAGACCAGGCTCGTACCCGAGCGGGGGTACGAACTGGCACTGATCCCCGCCGTGCCGCTGCCTCGTAAGCCCACTCCCGAACTCATCACCGTGCCGGGGCGGCTGCGCGGCACCATCAAGGCCGCCGAGCAGATCCTGGAACGCACCAAGGCGGACTGCGTGGTCGGCTTCGGCGGCTACGTCGCCCTGCCCGGCTATCTGGCGGCCAAGCGCGCCGGAGTCCCGATCGTCGTCCACGAGGCCAACGCCCGGCCCGGCCTGGCCAACAAGATCGGCTCGCGGTACGCCCACGGAGTCGCCGTGTCGACCCCGGACAGCAAGCTGCGCGACGCCCGCTACATCGGGATCCCGCTGCGCCGCACCATCGCGACCCTGGACCGGGCCCGCGTCCGCCCGGAGGCGCGCGCGGCCTTCGGCCTCGACCCCAACCTGCCGACCCTGCTCGTCTCCGGCGGTTCGCAGGGCGCCCGGCACCTCAACGAGGTCGTCCAGCGGATCGCGCCGCTGCTCCAGCGGTCCGGGATCCAGATCCTGCACGTGGTCGGTCCGAAGAACGAATTGCCGCGTATCGACAACATGCCCGGGATGCCGCCCTACATCCCGGTACCGTACGTGGACCGGATGGACCTCGCGTACGCGGCGGCCGACATGATGCTCTGCCGCGCGGGCGCGATGACCGTCGCCGAACTCTCCGCCGTCGGGCTGCCCGCCGCCTACGTCCCGTTGCCGATCGGCAACGGCGAACAGCGGCTGAACGCCCAGCCGGTGGTCAACGCCGGCGGCGGACTGCTGGTGGACGACGCGGCGCTCACCCCGGAATGGGTGCAGGGCAACGTCCTTCCGGTGCTCTCGGATCCGCACCGGCTGTACGAGATGTCCCGAGCCGCCGCGGAGTTCGGGCGACGGGACGCCGACGACCTCCTCGTCGGCATGGTGTACGAGGCGATTGCCTCACGCCGCAAGGCGTGAGGCGGTGCGGGCCCGGGGTGTGCACCCCGGGCCCGGCGAAGGAGCGAGCGTGGCCGGACCGACGACCGCCCAGCGCGGTGAGGCCGAGCGGGCGGACACCCCGGCCCGCCCGCCCCATATCGGCCCTGGAGGGCGGCGGCTGACCGGCCGTACGCGACTGGTTCTGGCCGTACTCGGCCTCGTGGCGACCACTGCCGCCACGGTGTGGGTGCTCTACGGATCGTCCTGGCTCAGGCTGGAGCGGGTGACGGTCACCGGAACCGACGTGCTGACCCGGAGCGAGGTCGAGACGGCCGCCGCGGCCCCGGTCGGATCCCCGCTGGTCTCCGTGGACACGGCGGCCGTCGCCGCCCGGCTGCGCCAGAAGCTGCCTCGTGTCGACTCCGTGGATGTCGTACGGTCATGGCCGCACGGTCTCCGCCTCGAAGTGACCGAACGCAAGCCCGTCCTGCTGGTGGCGAAGGGCGAGAAGTTCATCGAAGTGGACGCCGAGGGCGTCCGTTTCGCCACGGTGGACGAAGCGCCCGGCCATGTCCCCCTGCTGGAGCTGGAGCCGGACGGTTCCCCGAGCCTGCGCCGCTTCGGTTCCGACCGCCTGGTGAGGGAAGCCGTCCGTATCGCGGGGGACCTCCCGGCGAAGCTGGCCGGGGAGACCGAGGCCGTGCGGATCACGTCCTTCGACTCCGCGGTCCTGCAACTCACCCGGGACCGCACGGTGATGTGGGGAAGCAGTGAGGAGGGGCCCGTCAAGGCGAGGGTGCTCACGGCTCTCATGAAAGCCTCTCCCAAAGCGGGACACTTCGACGTGAGCGCGCCCACCGCACCGGCGGCGTCGAAGAGTTGACGCGCGTTTTGCCTGGCCAGCCCCCTGGTTGGTCAGCGCTACGGGTGATCACATAGGGTGAAAAGAAAAACGGGAGGTTCGGCGTGTTCGTTGAACGTGCGCCACTTGTCGACTTAGTGTCCTGTTCGGAAGAGTCCAAGAAACAGACACACTGGTAACCCTAAACTTCAGCGTTAGGGTTTGGGTCGGCGTCCGGACCGGCCCCATCGGCATCCGTCGTCGCCGCGGGACAACCGCGCAGCGACGACACGTAACTCGAGGCGAGAGGCCTTCGACGTGGCAGCACCGCAGAACTACCTCGCAGTCATCAAGGTCATCGGTGTCGGCGGCGGTGGTGTCAATGCCATCAACCGAATGATCGAGGTCGGTCTCAAAGGCGTCGAGTTCATCGCGATCAACACCGATGCGCAAGCACTGTTGATGAGCGACGCCGACGTCAAGCTCGACGTCGGCCGTGAACTCACCCGTGGCCTCGGAGCCGGGGCGAACCCGGCTGTCGGTCGCAAGGCGGCAGAGGACCACCGTGAGGAGATCGAGGAGGTCCTCAAGGGGGCCGACATGGTCTTCGTCACCGCCGGAGAAGGCGGCGGAACCGGCACCGGCGGCGCACCCGTCGTCGCCAACATCGCACGCTCGCTGGGCGCCCTCACGATCGGTGTGGTCACCCGCCCGTTCACCTTCGAGGGCCGGCGGCGCGCGAACCAGGCGGAGGACGGCATCGCCGAGCTCCGCGAAGAGGTCGACACCCTCATCGTCATCCCCAACGACCGGCTGCTGTCCATCTCGGACCGCCAGGTCAGCGTGCTCGACGCCTTCAAGTCGGCCGACCAGGTGCTGCTCTCGGGCGTCCAGGGCATCACCGACCTCATCACCACCCCGGGCCTGATCAACCTCGACTTCGCCGACGTCAAGTCGGTCATGTCCGAGGCGGGTTCCGCGCTCATGGGCATCGGCTCGGCACGCGGCGACGACCGCGCGGTGGCCGCGGCGGAGATGGCGATCTCCTCGCCGCTCCTGGAGGCGTCCATCGACGGCGCCCGCGGCGTCCTGCTCTCCATCTCCGGCGGCAGCGACCTCGGTCTCTTCGAGATCAACGAGGCCGCGCAGCTGGTCAGCGAGGCGGCCCACCCCGAGGCGAACATCATCTTCGGTGCCGTCATCGACGACGCCCTCGGTGACGAGGTCCGGGTCACGGTCATCGCCGCCGGGTTCGACGGCGGGCAGCCGCCGGCCCGCAGGGAGAACGTCCTCGGTGCGGGAGCGGGCAAGCGCGAGGAGCCGGCGCCGCCGGCCCGGAGCGCCGAGCCGCCGCGCCAGACCGGAGGCCTCGGCTCGGTCCCCCCGCGTGAGGAGCAGCCCCAGGCGCCGGCGGAGCCGGCCCCGGTGGCCAACGAGACCTCGCTCCCCCCGGTCTCCCCGCCGCACGTCCCGACGGCCCGTCCGTACCAGGACAGCCAGGCCGAGGAGCTGGACGTACCGGACTTCTTGAAGTGATAGGTCCGCGGCACGCGGTGGAAACCGCGGAGTCTTCGGCGGGCGGCGCCCATTTCGCCTTCACCGACCGGTGGGGCGGAGTGAGCGCCGCTCCGTACGAGGAGCTCAACCTCGGCGGCGCGGTCGGTGACGACCCCGCCGCCGTCGTCACGAACCGCGCCCGCGCGGCCGGTTCCCTCGGTCTCGACCCGGCCCGGGTGGTCTGGATGAACCAGGTGCACGGCCGTGACGTGGCCGTGGTCGACGGCCCCTGGGGTGACGACCCGGACATCCCCTCCGTGGACGCGGTGGTGACGGCCCGGCGCGGACTCGCGCTCGCGGTGCTCACCGCGGACTGCACCCCCGTGCTCCTCGCCGATCCGGTCGCCGGTGTGGCCGCGGCCGCCCACGCCGGGCGTCCCGGCCTGGTCGCGGGTGTCGTCCCGGCGGCGGTCGAGGCGATGACCGAACTCGGCGCGCAGCCCTCCAGGATCGTCGCCCGCACCGGACCGGCCGTCTGCGGCCGGTGCTACGAAGTTCCGGAGCGGATGCGTGCCGAGGTCGCCGAAGTGGTCCCGGCATCGTGGTCACGGACCAGTTGGGGCACACCCGCGGTGGACGTCACGGCCGGGGTCCATGCCCAGCTGGAGGCGCTCGGGGTGCGCGACCGGCGGAGTTCGCCGCACTGCACGCTGGAATCGGCCGATCACTTCTCGTACCGCCGCGACCGCACCACGGGGCGGCTCGCCGGCTATGTCTGGCTGGACGGATAGGGCATGACGGATCGCAGGACCCAACTCGCCGCGAACCTGGAGCGGGTGGAGGAGCGCATCGCCGCCGCCTGCGCGGCGGCAGGACGGGAGCGGGACGAGGTGACGCTCATCGTCGTCACCAAGACCTACCCCGCCTCCGACGTGCGTATCCTGCACGGGCTCGGCGTGCGTCACGTCGCGGAGAACCGTGACCAGGACGCGGCGCCGAAGGCCGCAGATTGTGCGGATCTGTCGCTCACCTGGCACTTCGTCGGCCAGTTGCAGACCAACAAGGTCCGATCCGTGACGGGTTATGCCGACATGGTGCAGTCGGTGGACCGGGTGAAGCTGGTCACCGCCCTGTCGGCCGCGGCGGTCAGGGAGGAACGCGAGCTCGGCTGCCTCATCCAGGTGGCGCTCGACGCCGGGAGCGGTGAGCGCGGCGACCGGGGAGGCGTCGCGCCGGACGCGGTCGAGGAGTTGGCCGCGTCGGTCGAGGCCGCGCGGGGGCTCAGGCTGGACGGCCTGATGACCGTCGCGCCGCTCGCCGGCGCCTACGCCGGACGGCAACGGGCCGCTTTCGACCGGCTGATGGAAATCTCATCCCGCCTGCGCGGGAACCATCCGGCTGCGAACATGGTCTCTGCTGGGATGAGCGCGGATCTCGAGGACGCGATCGCGGCCGGGGCGACACATGTACGCGTCGGTACGGCGGTACTCGGAGTCCGACCCCGGCTCGGGTAACGTCGCGAAGCAAGTCGGACCACAGCAGAAAATATGGTCATTCCCGCTCGACGCGGGTGGGCCGGAGTGGATCTCGGGCACTTGGTGACACGAATGCCGATCCACCACAGAGCGGAGGACTCGGAGCATGGCCGGCGCGATGCGCAAGATGGCGGTCTACCTCGGCCTCGTGGAGGACGATGGGTACGACGGTCCGGGGTTCGACCCCGACGACGAATTCGAACCCGAGCCGGAGCCCGAACGCGACCGGCGGCGGCATCAGCCCGCGCATCCGGTGGAGCGGGAACGGGAGGAGCCGGTGCGAGCGGTGCAGCCGCCCGCACCGCGGGAGCCGGTTCAGCTGCCGGCGGAAAGCGGACGACCCGCCCGAATCGCCCCCGTGGCATCCATCACACCTGACCGCCCGAACCTGGAGAAGAACGCACCGGTGATCATGCCCAAGGTCGTGTCCGAGCGGGAGCCCTACCGGATCACGACGCTGCACCCCAGGACCTACAACGAGGCCCGTACCATCGGGGAACACTTCCGTGAGGGCACTCCGGTGATCATGAATCTCACGGAGATGGACGACACCGATGCGAAGCGACTTGTCGACTTTGCCGCGGGACTCGTCTTCGGTCTCCATGGCAGCATTGAGCGTGTGACGCAGAAGGTGTTCCTGTTGTCGCCTGCTAACGTCGATGTCACGGCGGAGGACAAGGCCCGTATCGCTGAGGGCGGGTTCTTCAACCAGAGCTGAGAACACCGGGAACGAACCCCGGCCGGGAGGCCGGGCCACGAGAGCCAGGGGAGAGGGAAGCGCGGGACATGGGCGTCGCACTGGATGTGGTCTATATCGCGCTGATGTGTTTCCTCATCGTGCTGATCTTCCGGCTGGTCATGGACTACGTCTTCCAATTCGCGCGTTCATGGCAGCCAGGCAAGGCGATGGTGGTCGTTCTCGAGGGCACTTACACTGTCACGGATCCACCGCTGAAGCTTCTGCGGCGGTTCATACCGCCGTTGCGTCTCGGGGGCGTGGCGCTTGACCTGTCCTTCTTCGTTCTGATGATCATCGTCTACATTCTGCTCAGCCTCGTGGGCAAGCTTGCGAGCAGCGTGTGAACGATACGGTCTTGCCGACTGCCGACGACTACGTAGAGGTGAAGAAGAGATGCCGCTGACCCCTGAGGACGTGCGGAACAAGCAGTTCACGACCGTCCGCCTCCGAGAAGGCTATGACGAGGACGAGGTCGATGCCTTCCTCGACGAGGTCGAATCGGAACTGACGCGTCTGCTCCGTGAGAACGAGGACCTGCGCGCGAAGCTGGCCGCCGCCACGCGCGCGGCCGCGCAGAACCAGCAGCAGCAGGGCATGCGCAAACCCCCTGAGCAGCAGGACAGGCCAGGGGCACCCGTGCCCGCCGCCATATCTGGTCCGCCGGTGCAGCAGCAGCCCCCGCAGATGGGTCCCCCCCAGCTGCCCGGTGGAGCTCCGCAGCTGCCCGCCGGCCCCAGTGGCCACGGTCCTCAGGGCGGCCACGGCCCCGGTCCGCAGGGCCCGCACGGCCCCGGCCCGATGCAGGGCGGTCCCATGGGTGGCCCGATGGGCGGCCCCATGGGCGGTCACGCCCCGCAGCAGCAGATGCAGCAGATGCAGCAGCAGCAGATGCAGCAGCCCGGTCAGGGCCCCGGTGGCGACAGCGCCGCCCGTGTCCTCTCCCTCGCGCAGCAGACCGCCGACCAGGCGATCGCGGAGGCCCGTTCCGAGGCCAACAAGATCGTCGGCGAGGCGCGCAGCCGAGCCGAGGGTCTCGAGCGTGACGCCCGTGCCAAGGCCGACGCCCTGGAGCGGGACGCGCAGGAGAAGCACCGCGTGGCGATGGGCTCGCTGGAGTCGGCCCGCGCGACGCTGGAGCGCAAGGTCGAGGACCTGCGGGGCTTCGAGCGCGAGTACCGGACGCGCCTGAAGTCGTACCTGGAGAGCCAGCTGCGTCAGCTGGAGACCCAGGCCGACGACTCGCTGGCTCCGCCGCGGACCCCCGCAGCCGCCTCGCTGCCGCCGTCGCCCTCGCTGGCTCCGGCCGGTGCGGGTGCCATGGGACACACCATGGGCGGCAACCACGGTGGCCACGGCAACCAGCAGATGGGCGGCGGCAGCCAGTCCATGGGCGGTGGCCCGTCCTACGGTGGCGGCCAGCAGCAGATGTCGCCCGCGATGACGCAGCCGATGGCACCGGTGCGGCCGCAGGCCCCGCAGCCGATGCAGCAGGCCCCGTCGCCGATGCGCGGGTTCCTGATCGACGAGGACGACAACTGAGCGGGACGCGCTCGCTGAGCGCGTAGCCGTCGGCAGGCAGAGGGCCGGGCCCCGGGGTATCCCCGGGGCCCGGCCCTTTGTGGTGTCCGGAGCGCGGGGAGGGGAGCGCAGCGGCCTGTCCGGCCCCTGGGACGCCGTGCGGGACATCGTGTACGAGGGCGACGGTGGTCGCCGCGCGGGTGGAGGCGCGGAACCGAGCCTCCACCGAACGACAGGAGCCCGGCCGGAACATGTCCGGCCGGGCTCCCGCTGATGCGTACGGCAGGCGGCTCCGGAGTGCTCAGGTGCCCCTGCCGGCCGGCGGCCGGGGGAGACCGGGAAGGTCCGTCACACCCCGCCCCGCAGCTGCTCTGCTGCTGCGGGGCGCTGGAGCCCCACGGCTCTGCCCGGCGGCGGACGTGCCGCGGGGCCCGCCCTGGACGGACGGGCCCCGCGGCTGCCGGAGGCGGCTCAGCGCTCCGTCTTGCGGAGGCGGAAGGTGAGGGCCAGGCCCTCGTCCTCGAACGGCTCGCCGTACGTGTCGTCCGCCTCGCCCTGCGCGTAGTCCAGGGCCAGGACCTCGTCGGCGATGAGCGCCGCGTGCTCGGTCAGGGCAGCGGCCGTCTCCGGCGAGGCGGAGGTCCAGCGGACCGCGATCCGGTCCGCCACGTCCAGCCCGCTGTTCTTCCGGGCCTCCTGGATCAGCCGGATCGCGTCACGGGCCAGTCCGGCGGCCCGCAGCTCAGGGGTGATCTCCAGGTCCAGTGCGACCGTCGCACCCGAGTCGGACGCCACGGACCAGCCCTCGCGCGGGGTCTCCGTGACGATGACCTCGTCGGGGGCGAGGGTGACCAGCTCTCCCTCGACCTCGACCGAGGCGGTGCCCTCGCGCAGCGCCAGCGACAGCGCGGCCGCGTCGGCGTTCGCGACCGCCTTGGCGACCGCCTGGACACCCTTGCCGAACCGCTTGCCCAGTGCACGGAAGTTCGCCTTGGCCGTGGTGTCGACCAGCGAGCCGCCGACCTCCGAGAGCGAGGCCAGCGAGGAGACGTTCAGCTCCTCCGTGATCTGCGCGCGCAGCTCCGGCGTCAGAGCCTCGAAGCCGGTGACCCCGACCAGGGCCCGCGACAGCGGCTGCCGGGTCTTGACGCCCGACTCGGCCCGCGTCGCGCGGCCCAGCTCGACCAGGCGGCGCACCAGCGCCATCTGCGAGGAGAGCGCCGGGTCGATCGACGACGGGTCGGCCTTCGGCCAGGACGACAGGTGCACCGACTCCGGGGCGTCCGGGGTGACGGGGACGACCAGGTCCTGCCAGACCCGCTCGGTGATGAACGGGGTCAGCGGCGCCATCAGCCGGGTGACCGTCTCCACGACCTCGTGCAGGGTGCGCAGGGCGCCCTTGTCGCCCTGCCAGAACCGGCGCCGGGAGCGGCGGACGTACCAGTTCGACAGGTCGTCGACGAAGGCCGAGAGGAGCTTGCCGGCACGCTGGGTGTCGTAACCCTCCAGCGCCGTGGTGACCTCCTCCACCAGCGTGCCCAGCTCACCCAGCAGCCAGCGGTCCAGGACCGTGCGGTCGGCGGGCGCCGGGTCGGCCGCGGACGGCGCCCAGCCCGACGTGCGGGCGTACAGGGCCTGGAAGGCCACCGTGTTCCAGTACGTCAGGAGCGTCTTGCGGACGACCTCCTGGATCGTGCCGTGGCCGACCCGGCGGGCCGCCCAGGGGGAACCGCCCGCCGCCATGAACCAGCGGACCGCGTCGGCGCCGTGCTGGTCCATCAGCGGGATCGGCTGAAGGATGTTGCCCAGGTGCTTGGACATCTTCCTGCCGTCCTCGGCGAGGATGTGGCCCAGGCAGACCACGTTCTCGTACGAGGACTTGTCGAAGACCAGGGTGCCGACCGCCATCAGCGTGTAGAACCAGCCGCGGGTCTGGTCGATGGCCTCCGAGATGAACTGCGCCGGGTAGCGGCTCTCGAAGATCTCCTTGTTCTTGTAGGGGTAGCCCCACTGTGCGAACGGCATCGAACCCGAGTCGTACCAGGCGTCGATGACCTCCGGGACACGGGACGCCTCCAGGCCGCAGCCCTCGTGTGTGCAGGCGAACGTCACCGCGTCGATGAACGGGCGGTGCGGGTCCAGGTCCGACTGGTCGCTCCCGGTCAGCTCGGACAGCTCGGCGCGGGAGCCGACGCAGGTGAGGTGGCCCTCCTCGCAGCGCCAGATGGGCAGCGGGGTGCCCCAGTAGCGGTTGCGGGACAGCGCCCAGTCGACGTTGTTGTTCAGCCAGTCGCCGAAGCGGCCGTTCTTGACGGAGTCCGGGAACCAGTTGGTCTTCTCGTTCTCCTGGAGCAGCCGCTCCTTGACCGCCGTGGTGCGGATGTACCAGGACGGCTGCGCGTAGTAGAGCAGCGCCGTGTGGCAGCGCCAGCAGTGCGGGTAGCTGTGCTCGTAGGGGACGTGGCGGAAGAGCTTCCCCCGGGCGTCCAGGTCCTCGGTGAGAGCCTCGTCGGCCTTCTTGAAGAACACCCCGCCGACCAGCGGCAGGCCCTCCTCGAAGGTGCCGTCGGGGCGCACCGGGTTGACCACGGGCAGACCGTACGAGCGGCAGACGAGGAGGTCGTCGGCGCCGAAGGCGGGGGACTGGTGGACCAGACCCGTACCGTCCTCGGTGGTGACGTACTCGGCGTTGACGACGAAGTGCGCCTCGCTCGGGAACTCGATGAGCTGGAAGGGGCGTTCGTACGTCCAGCGCTCCATCTCCCGGCCGGTGAAGGTCTCACCGGTGAGCTCCCAGCCCTCGCCGAGCGCCTTCTCGACCAGGGGCCGCGCCACGACCAGCTTCTCCGTGCCGTCGGTCGCGACGACGTAACTGACGTCGGGGTGCGCGGCGACGGCGGTGTTGGAGACGAGCGTCCAGGGGGTCGTCGTCCAGACCAGCAGGGCCGCCACGCCGGCCAGCGGGCCGCTCGTCAGCGGGAAGCGGACGAACACCGAGGGGTCGACGACCGTCTCGTACCCCTGGGCCAGCTCGTGGTCGGAGAGTCCGGTTCCGCAGCGCGGGCACCAGGGGGCGACGCGGTGGTCCTGGACCAGCAGGTCCTTGGCGAAGATCTGCTTCAGGGACCACCAGACGGAGTCGACGTACTCCGGGTCCATCGTGCGGTAGGCGTCGTCGAGGTCGACCCAGTACCCCATGCGGGTCGTGAGCTCGGCGAAGGCGTCGGTGTGCCGGGTCACGGACTCACGGCACTTCGCGTTGAACTCCGCGATGCCGTACGCCTCGATGTCCTTCTTGCCGTTGAAGCCCAGCTCCTTCTCCACCGCGAGCTCGACGGGGAGGCCGTGGCAGTCCCAGCCGGCCTTGCGGCCGACGTGGTAGCCCTGCATGGTGCGGAAGCGCGGGAAGACGTCCTTGAAGACGCGGGCCTCGATGTGGTGGGCACCGGGCATGCCGTTGGCGGTCGGCGGGCCCTCGTAGAAGACCCACTCCGGGCGGCCCTCGGACTGTTCGAGGCTCTTGGCGAAGACCTTGCCGTCACGCCAGAAGTCGAGCACGGCGTGCTCGAGGGCGGGCAGGTCGACCTGGGCGGGTACCTGGCGGTACTGCGGCGATGTCATGTGCGGGCTTCCTCCGGCGGACGTCTTCCACTTCCGTCGGAGGGACGAGAACCGGATCGGATCCCGCGGTACCACCCTCCTTGGCCCCGGGAGTACACCCTGAGCCCCCTCATTGGGGTCGCGAAGCCGGTTCTAGTCGCCTCGGGGGCCCGTGGGCGCGGCCCACTGTCCCGAGCTTTCTTCCGGCGGCTCCGGGGTGATCTTCACGACGCGCTCGCCCCCGGGCTCGCACCGTCCCCGGGTCGCTCCTGGCTGCGTACGACGCTACTCGTCCCATCCATGCCTCTCGCTGCGGCCAGTGTACGGGCCCTCACGGGTGACGGCCGACCGAATTCCGCCCGCGCCGGGCGCCGGCGCCGTGCACCCGAATGGCCAGTCGGTACCGAAGCGGTCCCGAGGGGCGCGCACGGGCGGATTACCGGGCGGGGAGCTGGGCACAACGGTTGGAGGCGCGCCACTGTCCTGCCGCGGGGAGGGGCGAACCGGCGGCGTGCCCCGTTGCCGCGGGGCTGGGGTCGATTTATCGTCCCAGCACGATTCGCGTGCAAGATCACAATATGTGAAGGGGCCGCGGCCATGGTGGCGAAGAAGAGCGCCGTACCGGCGTCCGAAGGATCCACGGCTGCGGCTGCCGGGGAGGGGAGCGGGGGCGCCGGCGGGGAGGCCGGGCCGGAGACGGACGGCGGCGAGCAGGCGGGCGCCACCGCGAGGAAGGCCGCGAAGAAGACGGCCAGGAAGCGGGCCGCGTCGAAGAGGGCCGCGTCGGACTCCGCTGACCCGGAGGTGGCAGGCGGGGAGTCGTCCGGTCACGGGTCCGCGGGGAAGAGCACCTCGAAGAAGAGCACCGCCAAGAAGAGCACGACGAAGAAGAGCGCAGCCGAGAAGGCGTCGAAGAAGGCCACGGGGGCGGCCCAGGCCGCCGAGGAGACAGGAGCCCACACGGTGGTAGCCAAGAAGAGCGCGGCCCGGACCACGGCGGCGGGAGAGGGCGCCGCGACCGCGGTCCCCCCTGCCCGGGCAGGGGTCGCGACAGCACCCGGGGACCTCGCGGTCAGGCCCGGGGAGGATCCCTGGACCCCGGAGGAGGTGGAGGAGGCCCGGACCGAGCTGGCCGGCGAGGCCCTCAGACTCCGTGCCGAGCTCGAGGCGTCCGGGGCGGCTCTGGCGGGACTGATGCGGGACTCCGGTGACGGGGCCGGCGACGACGACGCCGACACGGGCACCAAGAACATCACCCGCGAGCACGAGCTGTCCCTGGCCGCGCACGCCCAGGAGACGCTCGACCAGACCGAGCGCGCGCTCGCCCGGCTCGACGCGGGGACCTACGGGCTCTGCGAGGTCTGCGGCAAGCCGATCGGGAAGGCGCGTATGCAGGCCTTCCCCCGGGCGACGCTCTGCGTGGAGGACAAGCAGAAGCAGGAACGGCGCGGCTGAGCGCCGCAGGCGGGCCTCCGGGCCCGTGAGGGCCGCGAGCGCCCGCGCGGCTGAGAGCGGGCCGGCGGCCTCCGGCGGAGATCACGGGCCGGCCACGACGGGCCGGGCCGTAAAGGAGGCGGTCCGCTCCTCGTGCGGCCGGGGCGCGGGGCGCACCGGCCGGGCCCGGCGTCCTGCGGCGTTCGGCGTTCCGGCCGAGCCGGGGGCGTGGCGTTCCGGTCCACCGAGACGGACTCGGCGTCCCGGCGCCCGGCCGGAGCCTCCCGGCACCTGGCCGGGCGTCCCGGCACCGGGCTCGGCGTCCCGGCTCCGGGCTCGGCGTCCCGGCTCCGGGCTCGGCGTCCCGGCTCCGGGCCCGGCGTCCCGGCGCCCGGCCGGGGCCTCCCGGCCATTCGGTAACCCGGGGTCCCTGTCCTCCCGGCCGGGTCTCCCGGGACTCCGGGCGGCCGGTCCGGGCCTGGGGCCCCCGTTCAGCCGGGTGTGTCGTACCCTCGTCCTCAGTCAGGCACCTAGGTTGAGGGACTCACGTGGCAGAGGCGGAGCGCATCATCGGTACGCCGGATATCCCCGATGCCGAAGGGGCTGACGGGCCCGAGGGCGGGCAGCCCGCCGAGGGCCGGGGCCCGGCCGGCGGCGAGCCGGCCGGACGGGGCAGGAAGAAGATCCTGGTACTCCTCGGGGTGGCCGTGCTGGCCTACCTCCTCGACCTGGTCAGCAAGATGATCGTGGTCGCGAAACTGGAGCACGAGGAACCCGTCGAGATCCTCGGCGACTGGCTGAAGTTCGACGCGATCCGCAACGCCGGTGCCGCCTTCGGGATCGGCGAGGCGTTCACGGTGATCTTCACCGCCATCGCGGCCGTGGTGATCGTCGTCATCGTCCGGCTGGCCCGCAAGCTCTACAGCCTTCCCTGGGCCATCGCCCTGGGGCTGCTGCTCGGCGGGGCGCTCGGAAACCTCACCGACCGGATCTTCCGCGCGCCGGGCGTCTTCAAGGGCGCGGTGGTGGACTTCATCGCCCCAGCGCACTTCGCCGTCTTCAACCTCGCCGACTCCGCCATCGTGTGCGGCGGAATCCTCATCGTGATCCTCTCGTTCAAGGGCCTGGACCCCGACGGCACCGTCCACAAGGACTGAGGGCCGCTGCCGTGACCGGAAAGGCAAACCTCCGGTCACGGCACCGACGGGCGCAAGGCATACTCGACTGGTGAGTACGTATCCCGAGGTCCGCACCCTGCCCGTACCCGACGGTCTGGAGGGCGAGCGCGTCGACGCCGCCATCTCCCGGATGTTCGGCTTCTCCCGCACGAAGGCCGCCGAGCTGGCCGCCGCCGGGAAGGTCCAGGTGGACGGCGCGGTCGCCGGGAAGTCCGAGCGGGTGCACGGTGGCGCCTGGCTGGAGGTGGAGATGCCTCAGGCACCCGCTCCGGTCCAGATCGTCGCCGAGCCCGTCGAGGGCATGGAGATCGTCCACGACGACGACGACATCGTGGTCATCATGAAGCCGGTCGGCGTGGCCGCCCACCCGAGCCCCGGCTGGACCGGCACCACCGTGATCGGCGGCCTCGCCGCGGCCGGCTACCGCATCTCCACCTCGGGTGCGGCCGAACGCCAGGGCATCGTGCACCGGCTGGACGTCGGCACCTCCGGCCTGATGGTCGTCGCCAAGTCCGAGCGGGCGTACACCCTGCTCAAGGCGCAGTTCCGCGACCGGGTGGTCGAGAAGAAGTACCACGCGCTGGTCCAGGGCCACCCCGACCCGATGAGCGGCACCATCGACGCACCGATCGGCCGCCACCCGCAGCACGACTACAAGTGGGCCGTCACCGCCGAGGGCAAGCCCTCCGTCACCCACTACGACCTCATCGAGGCCTACCGGGCGGCCAGCCTGCTCGACATCAAGCTGGAGACCGGCCGCACCCACCAGATCCGGGTGCACATGTCGGCCCACCGCCACCCCTGCGTCGGTGACCTCACCTACGGCGCCGACCCGACGATGGCCAAGCGCCTCGGCCTGACCCGGCAGTGGCTCCACGCGGTCCGTCTCGGCTTCGAGCACCCGGCCGACGGCGGCTGGGTCGAATTCGCCAGCGACTACCCCGACGACCTGCGCCACGCCCTCGACACCATCTCCGCGGAGAGCCAGTGACCGCCGCCACCCCGTACAGCACCCGCAGGGCACTCGACGAGGGCGACCGCGCCGCCTGCTTCCAGGTCCGCAAGGACGTCTTCGTCGGTGAGCAGGGGGTCCCGGAGGACATCGAGTACGACGCGCTCGACGCCACGGCCGTGCACGTCCTGGCCGTGGCCGCGGACGGCACACCGCTCGGCACCGGCCGCCTGCTGCACGGCGAGGAGGCCGGGGACCGCACCGGCGGTGACCTCACCGTCGGCTCGCTCGGCAGGCTCGCGGTCACCAAGGCGGCCCGCGGCCTCGGGGTCGGCGCCGCGCTGGTCCGCGCCATCGAGGAGGAAGCGCGGGGGCTGGGCCTCGCCGCCGTCGACCTGCACGCCCAGACCCACGCCCTCGGCTTCTACGAGCGGCTCGGATACGCCGCGTACGGCCCCGAGTTCCCGGACGCCGGGATTCCGCACCGGTCGATGCGCCGGGTCCTCTGACCACGCGGCACGCAGGGGGTGGCGGAACGCCACCGGCCCGGCGTGGCAGGCTGGGGGCCCCGGCCCGCTGATCGGCGGGACCGGTCCCGGCGCGGTTGGGACGGCACCACGTGGACCAGATGGCACTCCTGCTCCTGCTTCTCCTCGGAGCGGTGGTCACGGTGCCACTGGGGGAACGGCTCGGTCTCCCCGCGCCCGTCCTCATGACGCTCGCCGGGATCGGGATGGCCTTCGCCGACTTCGTGCCCGACGTCGACATCCCGCCGGAGATCATCCTCCCCGCACTGCTGCCCCCGCTGCTCTACGCCTCCGTGCAGCGCACCTCCTGGCGGCAGTTCGCGGCCAACAAGCGGCCCATCTTCCTGCTGGCGGTCGCCCTCGTCTTCGTCACGACGGCGGCCGTCGCGGCGGTCGCCGACGCGATCGTCCCCGGGCTGCCCATCGCCGCGGCCGTGGCGCTCGGGGCGCTCGTGGCCCCGCCCGACCCCGTCGCGGCCACGGCGGTCGCCGGGTCGCTCGGACTTCCCCGCCGGCTCGTCTCCATCCTGGAGGGGGAGGGGCTGTTCAACGACGTCACGGCGATCGTCCTGTACCACGTGGCGATCGCCGCCGCCGTGAGCGGCACCTTCTCGCTCCCGGAGGCGTTCGGGCTGCTCGTGCTCTCCGCTGTCGTCGCCGTGGTGGTCGGGCTGGTGCTCGGCTGGCTCACCATCAAACTCATGGGGCTGCTGGGCGACGCGACCCTCCAGGTCGGACTGACCCTCCTGGTGCCCTTCGTCAGCTACGTGCTGGCCGAGGAACTCTGGGGCTCGGGCGTGCTCGCCGTCCTCACCACCGCGCTCTTCCTCGCCGAGCACACCGCCGACGCCGACGACGTCCTCGGCAGGCTCGCCGGCCGGTCCTTCTGGGAGATCGTCGACACCCTGGTGACCGGAGTCGCCTTCGGTCTCATCGGGCTCGAACTCCACAGCGTCTTCGGCACGGCCGACGGCCGCGAACTGGAACTGCTGGGCTGGGGGCTCGCGATCGTCGGGGTCGTCGTCGGCGCACGCCTGCTGTGGCTGCTGCCCGCCACCTGGCTGGCCACCCGGCTCCACAAGCGCCGGGACTACGACGAGGAGATCCCCACCGACTGGCGTGAGACCACCGTCATGTGGTGGGCGGGGATGCGGGGCGTGGCCTCCGTGGCGCTCGCCCTGGCGATCCCCCTGGAGACCGACGACGGGAAGCCGTTCCCCGGGCGGGACGAGATCGTCTTCATCGCCTTCGCCGTCGTCATGGCCACCCTCGTCGTCCAGGGGCTCACGCTGCCGTGGCTGGTGCGGAAGCTCGGCGTCAGGGCCGACACCGACGCCGAACAGGCCCTGGAACGAACCCTCGCGATCCGGGCGGCCAAGGCGGCCAGGAAGCGCCTCAAGGAGATCGAGGAGGCCGAGGACTTCCCCGAGGAGGTTCAGGAGCGGCTGCAGCGGGCCGCCTACGACATCGGGGCCCGGATCAGCCCGGACATGGTCGACGAGGAGCGGCGGGAGGCGTACACCCAGCGGGCCGAACGGATCAGGACCTTCGGCCGCGTGCAGCGGGAACTCCTCTCCGCCGCCCGCCACGCGGTGCTCTCGGCGCGCAGCGAACCCGGCTCCGACCCGGAGGTCGTGGACCGGGTGCTGCGCAACCTGGACATGCGCAGCCTGCGCTGACGGGAGCCGTCGGGCGAAGGCCGCGCTGTGACGCGCCCCGTGGGCGCAGGCCGCGCCGGGCGGTCTCCCGGAGGTCTCAGCCGCGGCCCGTACGGGGGGCCTTGTCCATCTCGGGCCTCTGCCCGTTCGCCGAAGGGCTCCTGCGCGGGGAGGCGCCCGTCAGCTCCGGCCAGTGGTCGCCCGGTGTGAGCGCGGCCGGCGCGGTCAGTACACGGGGCAGTGCGTACGGGTGCTCGTCCCGGAGCCAGCCGATCATCTGCTCCCGCACCGCGCACCGGGCGGTCCAGATGTCGTCGGCGTCCTTCGCGGTGACCACCGCGCGCACCTCGATCGTCGTCGGGGTGGTGTCCGTCACGGCCAGGGACCAGGTCCGGCCGTCCCACGCCGCGCACTCGCCCAGGATCTCCCGCATCCGCTCCCGCATCGCGGCGATCGGCGCCGAGTGGTCCAGCTGGAAGTAGACGGTGCCGGTCATCTGGGCCCCGCCGCGCGACCAGTTCTCGAACGGCCGGCTGGTGAAGTACGACACGGGCATCGTGATCCGCCGCTCGTCCCAGGTGCGTACGGCGAGGAAGGTCAGCGTGATCTCCTCCACCGTGCCCCACTCGCCGTCCACCACGACCGTGTCACCGATGCGCACCATGTCGCCGAAGGCGATCTGGAACCCGGCGAAGAGGTTGCCGAGCGTCGACTGGGCCGCGACACCGGCGACGATGCCGACCACACCGGCCGACGCGAGCATCGAGGTACCGACCGTGCGCATCTCGGGGAAGGTGAGCAGCATCGCGGCGATCGCCACGGTCGCGACCACGAAGGTGACCACGCGCTGGATCAGGGTGACCTGCGTCCTGACCCGGCGTACACGCGCCGCGTCCCGGGAGGCCGAGGCGTAGCGGGCGTACGACGACTCCACCACCGTCGCCGCGACGCGCAGGACCAGCCAGGCCGAGGCGGCGATCAGCACCAGGGTGAGGGCCTGGCCGATCACGGCGCGGTGGTCCTTGACCGGGTCCACACGGATCTGGGTGAAGGTCGCCCTCAGCAGCGCCGTGCAGAACACCACCTGAAGGGGTGGCCGGCAGCGGCGCAGGAGGCCCCACAGCGGGGTCTCGTGGTGCCGGCTGTCGGCGCGCCGCAGCAGCAGGTCGACCACCCAGCCCAGGACCAGGGTGATCACCACCGAACCGCCCACCACCAGCAGCGGCCGCAGTATGTTCTCCATTCCGTCGTCCTCCAAGAGTCTGGGCGCGCCTGGCACCATGGACCGCATGAACATCATGCTCTTCCACTCGACCTACGGTCTGCGGCCGGCCGTGCACGCGTCGGCGGACCGGCTGCGCGCAGCCGGCCACGAGGTGCGCGTGCCCGATCTCTTCGAGGGTCACACCTTCGAGACGGTCGAGGAGGGAATGGCCTTCCAGGAGGAGATCGGCAAGGACGAGCTGCTCAAGCGGGCGGTGCTGGCCGCGGCCCCCTACTCGGACCAGGGGCTCGTCTACGCCGGTTTCTCCCTGGGCGCGTCGATCGCGCAGACGCTCGCCCTCGGTGACGCCAAGGCGCGAGGGCTGCTGCTCCTGCACGGCACGTCGGACCTGGCCCCGAACGTCACGGTGGACGAACTGCCCGTGCAGCTGCACGTCGCGGACCCCGACGCGTTCGAGTCCGGCGACTGGCTGAACAGCTGGTACCTCCAGATGCAGCGGACCGGCGCCGACGTCGAGATCTACCGCTACCCCGGTGCCGGGCACCTCTACACCGACGCGGACCTGCCCGACTTCGACCAGGCCGCCGCCGACCTGACGTGGAAGGTCGCGCTGGGCTTCCTCGCCACCCTGTAGCCGCCCCGGAGCCCCGAAGCCGCCCGGAGCCCCGCACCAGGCCGCGCGGGCCCGGCTGGGGAAGGGCTCAGCGCCCCGGGGCGTCGGCTCGTTCGACCGTCCGGGTGCCGCCCCGCGGGTCCGGTAGGGGCGTACCCACGACCGGGCCCCGTTCCGGTCCGACCCGTCCGGGACCGCTCTCGCCCGGCCGCGGGCCACCACCCTCGTGACGGGCGGGGCCGACGGGCGGGCGAGACCCACGGGCGGGTAGGACCGACGGGCGGGCGAGACCCACGGGCGGGTAAAACCGACGGGGCGGGCGAACAAAGGAAGTTCGCCCGCCCCGTCGGTCTCGAGGCGCCGTGGGCTCCACCGGCCGCACCCGAGGGGCGCGGTGCTCCGGTCCACCCGCGCCGGTCAGCCCTTCAGGGCCTTGGTGATCGCCGTGTTGAACTCGGCCACCGTCATGGGCGCGTTCTCGCTGCCCTCCGCGGTCACCTTCTTGCCGTCCATCTTGAGGGTCGGCGTGCCCTGGACCCCGCTCTTGTCGAAGGTCTTGGACATCTTGACCGCCCAGGCGTCGTACGTGCCGTCCTCGACGGCCTTCTGGAACGCCTTGTTGCCCTTGAGCGCGTCCACCGAGTCGGCGACCTCGATCAGGTAGCTGTCCTTGGCGAACTTGTCGTCGGTCTCCTCGGGGTGGTACTTCGCCGAGTAGAGGGCCGTCTTGTACTGCAGGAAGGCCTCGGGGCTCACGTCGAGTGCCGCGCCCAGCGCGCTCAGGGCGTTCTTGGAGCCCTCACCGCTGTCCGAGTTGTCGATGAAGGTGGCACCGACGTACTTGATCTTGTACTTGCCGGACTCGACGTCCTCGGCCACCGTCTCGCCGACCGTCTGCTCGAAGGTCGCGCAGATCGGGCAGCGCGAGTCCTCGTACAGCTCCAGCGTCTTCTTGGCACTGTCCTTGCCGATCACGACGGTGGTGCCGTCGGTGCCCGAGGTGTTCTTCGGGGCGGTGACGTTCTTCGCGTCGGCCGCCGCCTCCCAGGCGGACGGCTTGTTCAGCTGCATCACGCCGTAGCTGACACCGCCGGCGATCGCGAGGACGGCGACCACCGAGACGCCGACGACGATCTGCTTGCGTGCCTTGTCCTTCTTCGCCTGGCGCTCGCGCTCGACGCGCAGCCGCTCACGTGCGGCGGACTTGTTGGCCTGGCTGTTGCGCTTGCTCATGGGGGTGCTCCGTAAAGGGGGATGCTCGAAAACAGGGGGTGCCGCGGACTCAGACAGGGCTGAGTGCCGAGCGCGGCGGACCCCTCCGCCCCACGGAGTGCACCGGGAAACGGGCCGGCGCGAGCGGGCGCGGGCCACCCGCACCCCGGCCGCCGGGCCGCGTGGGCCGTCGCATCGCACCGACCGCGGTGACGGCGACCAGCAGCGGACGGAAGGCGACCGCCGCCGCCGCCCGCAGCAGCGCCGCGAGCGCGGACTCCCCTCGCCGCAGCCACGCCGCGGCCAGCAGGCCCACCGTCACGTGCGCGGCCAGCAGCAGCCACGGCACGGCGGGCCCGGGGGCGGCCAGCAGAGCGGCGGCGCGATCCCCGCCGGTGGTCACACCGGCCAGCGGTGTGCCGACGGCCGCGACACCGGAGAGCCCCTCGGGGCCGTGGCCCGCCTCGCCCCCGCAGAGCACATCGACGCCCACGGAGCGCAGCGGACCCGCGATCGGGCCGCCGGCCGCGCCGTAGCAGAGGTGCTGGCCGGTCGTGAACACGGTGTCGGCGGCCAGCTCCAGCGGGACCAGCAGCCCCGCGATCGCCCCGAAACCGCGCTCCCGGCCCGCCAGCGCGTACGCCACGGCGAAGACGGCCCCCGCCAGTAGCGCGACCACGGAAAGCGGCAGCGGGACCCGCGAGAGCAGCACATGGGAGGCGGACGAGAGCGTGACGACGAGCGCGGTGAACAGCGCCGCGCGTACCGCTCTGATCCGGGTCCCTGATACGTCCATCGCCGCAGAGTGTGCCATGTGTTCCTGTAAGGGGTCCTTAAGGAGCCCGCCGGTCCGCCGCTACAGCCCCGGGATCCGGCCGTTGCGGAAGAGGTCCACGAAGATCTGGTGGTCGGCACGGGCACGCGCGCCGTAGCTGTGGGCGAAGTCCACCAGCAGATCCGCGAAGCCCTCCTCGTCGGCCGCGACGGCCGCGTCGATGGCGCGCTCGGTCGAGAACGGCACCAGGGAGTGCCCGCTCTCGTCGTCCGCCGCCGAGTGCATCGTCGCCGTGGCTCTGCCGAGGTCGGCGACCACGGCGGCGATCTCCTCCGGCTCGTCGATGTCCGACCAGTCCAGATCGACCGCGTACGGGGAGACCTCGGCGACCAGCTGCCCGGCACCGTCCAGCTCCGTCCAGCCGAGCCACGGGTCGGCGTGCGCCTGCAGGGCGCGCTGCGAGATCACCGTGCGGTGGCCCTCGTGCTGGAAGTACTCCCGCACGGCGGAGTCGGTGACGTGCCGGGAGACCGCCGGGGTCTGCGCCTGCTTGACGTAGATCACCACGTCGTTCTCCAGGGCGTCGCTGTTGCCCTCCAGGAGGATGTTGTACGAGGGCAGGCCCGCCGACCCGATACCGATGCCCCGGCGGCCCACGACGTCCTTCACCCGGTACGAGTCGGGCCGGGCGAGGCTCGACTCGGGCAGCGTCTCCAGATAGCCGTCGAACGCCGCCAGGACCTTGTAGCGGGTCGCCGCGTCCAGGTCGATCGCCCCGCCGCCCGCGCTGAAGCGCCGCTCGAAGTCCCGGATCTCCGTCATCGAGTCCAGCAGCCCGAAGCGGGTCAGCGACCTCGCGACCCGCAGCGCGCCGAGCAGCGGGCCCTCGGCGGTGTCCAGCGTGAACGGGGGCACCTCGTCGTTCTTGGCGCCCGTCGCCAGGGCGTGGATCCGCTCGCGGTAGGCCGCCGCGTAGACCCGGACGAGCTCGGTGATCTGGTCGTCTCCCAGCGCCTTGGAGTACCCGATGAGCGCGACCGAGGCCGCGAAGCGCTTGAGGTCCCAGGTGAAGGGGCCGACGAACGCCTCGTCGAAGTCGTTGACGTTGAACACCAGACGGCCGTTGGCGTCCATGTACGTGCCGAAGTTCTCGGCGTGCAGGTCGCCGTGGATCCAGACCCGGCTGGTCCGCTCGTCCAGGTAGGGGCCGGCGTGCTGCTCGCGGTCCAGATCGGCGTAGAACAGGGCGGCCGAGCCCCGGTAGAACGCGAAGGCGGAACCCGCCATCTTGCGGAACTTCACGCGGAAGGCCGCGGGGTCGGCGGCGAGGAGCCGGCCGAAGGCGGTGTCGAAGACCTCGAGAATCTGCTCCCCGCGCTGTTCCGCGCCGGTCCGGGTGTCCGACATCGCTGGCTGCCTCCTGGTGCGTGGGCGTTCATGACAAAAGGGACGGGGGTCCCCGCCCTTCCAACGCGTGACCGTACCCCGGAGTGCCCGCCGTCCGGGACCGCGGAGACGTAGACTTCCACGCTGTCCCCCCGACCGTTCACCCGCCGTCCGTCACCCCTCGCTCAGGGGCCCCGCGCCACACCGATCACCTACTCCCGGAGGCACAGCGCCGTGACCAAGCCGCCCTTCACGCACCTGCACGTCCACACCCAGTACTCGCTGCTGGACGGTGCCGCGCGGCTCAAGGACATGTTCGAGGCGGCCAACACGATGGGCATGTCGCACATCGCGATGACCGACCACGGCAACCTCCACGGCGCCTACGACTTCTTCCACTCGGCCAAGAAGGCCGGTGTGACGCCGATCATCGGGATCGAGGCGTACGTCGCGCCCGAGTCCCGCAAGCACAAGCGGAAGATCCAGTGGGGGCAGCCGCACCAGAAGCGCGACGACGTCTCGGGTTCCGGCGGTTACACCCACAAGACGATCTGGGCGGCGAACAACACGGGACTGCACAACCTCTTCAAGCTCTCCTCCGACGCCTACGCCGAGGGCTGGCTCCAGAAGTGGCCGCGCATGGACAAGGAGACCATCTCCCAGTGGTCCGAGGGCCTGATCGCGTCCACCGGCTGCCCCTCGGGTGAGCTGCAGACCCGGCTGCGCCTCGGCCAGTTCGACGAGGCGGTCAAGGCGGCCTCCGAGTACCAGGACATCTTCGGCAAGGACCGGTACTTCCTGGAGCTGATGGACCACGGCATCGACATCGAGCGCCGGGTCCGAGACGACCTCCTGCGGGTCGGCAAGAAGCTCGGCATCCCCCCCCTCGTGACGAACGACTCGCACTACACCTACGCCCACGAGGCGACCGCGCACGACGCGCTGCTCTGCATCCAGACCGGAAAGAACCTCTCCGACCCGGACCGCTTCCGCTTCGACGGCACCGGCTACTACCTCAAGACGACGGACGAGATGTACGCCGTCGACTCCTCCGACGCCTGGCAGGAGGGCTGTGCGAACACCCTCCTGGTCGCGCAGCAGATCGACACCGCAGGCATGTTCGAGAAGCGCGACCTGATGCCGAAGTTCGAGATCCCGGACGGCTTCACCGAGGTCACCTGGTTCCAGGAGGAGGTCAGGGTCGGCATGGGCCGCCGCTACCCGGACGGCGTCCCCGAGGACCGGCAGAAGCAGGCCGAGTACGAGATGGACATCATCATCCAGATGGGGTTCCCCGGGTACTTCCTCGTCGTCGCCGACTTCATCATGTGGGCCAAGAACAACGGCATCGCGGTCGGCCCCGGCCGGGGCTCCGCGGCCGGCTCGATTGTCGCGTACGCCATGGGCATCACCGACCTCGACCCGATCACCCACGGGCTGATCTTCGAGCGCTTCCTCAACCCCGAGCGCGTCTCCATGCCCGACGTCGACATCGACTTCGACGAGCGCAGGCGCGTCGAGGTGATCCGGTACGTCACCGAGAAGTACGGCGCCGACAAGGTCGCCATGATCGGCACCTACGGAAAGATCAAGGCCAAGAACGCGATCAAGGACTCCGCGCGCGTCCTGGGCTACCCCTACGCGATGGGCGACCGCCTCACCAAGGCCATGCCCGCCGACGTCCTCGGCAAGGGCATCGACCTCAGCGGCATCACCGACCCCAAGCACCCGCGGTACAGCGAGGCCGGCGAGATCCGGGGGATGTACGAGAACGAGCCCGACGTCCAGAAGGTCATCGACACCGCCAAGGGCGTCGAGGGCCTCGTCCGTCAGATGGGTGTTCACGCGGCCGGCGTGATCATGTCCAGCGAGCCCATCGTCGACCACGCGCCCGTCTGGGTCCGGCACACCGACGGCGTCACCATCACGCAGTGGGACTACCCCCAGTGCGAGTCGCTCGGCCTGCTGAAGATGGACTTCCTCGGCCTGCGCAACCTGACGATCATGGACGACGCCATCAAGATGGTGAAGGCCAACAAGGGCATCGACCTGGAGATGCTCGCCCTGCCGCTGGACGACCCCAAGACGTACGAACTCCTCTGCCGCGGCGACACCCTCGGCGTGTTCCAGTTCGACGGCGGCCCCATGCGCTCGCTGCTGCGCCAGATGCAGCCCGACAACTTCGAGGACATCTCCGCCGTCTCGGCCCTCTACCGGCCGGGCCCGATGGGCATGAACTCCCACACGAACTACGCCGAGCGCAAGAACGGCCGCCAGGAGATCACCCCGATCCACCCGGAGCTGGAGGAGCCCCTCAAGGAGACGCTCGGCCTGACCTACGGCCTCATCGTCTACCAGGAGCAGGTCCAGAAGGCCGCCCAGATCATCGCCGGGTACTCCCTCGGCGAGGCCGACATCCTGCGCCGCGTGATGGGCAAGAAGAAGCCCGAGGAGCTCGCGAAGAACTTCGTGCTCTTCCAGGCGGGCGCCAAGAAGAACGGCTACTCCGACGCGGCGATCCAGGCGCTCTGGGACGTGCTGGTCCCCTTCGCGGGATACGCCTTCAACAAGGCGCACTCCTCCGCGTACGGCCTGGTCACCTACTGGACCGCCTACCTCAAGGCGAACTACCCCGCCGAGTACATGGCCGCCCTGCTGACCTCCGTCAAGGACGACAAGGACAAGTCCGCGGTCTACCTCAACGAATGCCGGCGCATGGGCATCAAGGTGCTCCCGCCGAACGTCAACGAGTCCGAGTCGAACTTCGCCGCCCAGGGCGACGACGTGATCCTCTTCGGCCTGACCGCCGTCCGCAACGTCGGGCAGAACGTCGTGGACTCGATCATCAGGTGCCGCAAGGCCAAGGGGAAGTACTCCACGTTCCCCGACTTCCTCGACAAGGTCGAGGCGGTCGTCTGCAACAAGCGCACCATCGAGTCGCTCATCAAGGCCGGAGCCTTCGACGAGATGGGGCACACCCGCAAGGGGCTGGTCGCCCACCACGAACCCATGATCGACAACGTGGTGCAGGTCAAGCGCAAGGAGGCCGAGGGGCAGTTCGACCTCTTCGGCGGCATGGGCGACGAGGCGAGCGACGAGCCGGGCTTCGGCCTCGACGTGGAGTTCTCCGACATCGAGTGGGAGAAGTCCTACCTGCTCGCCCAGGAGCGCGAGATGCTCGGCCTGTACGTCTCCGACCACCCGCTCTTCGGGCTGGAGCACGTCCTGTCCGACAAGTCGGACGCCGCGATCTCCCAGCTCACCGGCGGAGAGCACGCCGACGGGGCGATCGTCACCGTGGGCGGCATCATCTCCGGCCTCCAGCGCAAGATGACCAAGCAGGGCAACGCCTGGGCCATCGCGACCGTGGAGGACCTCGCCGGGTCCATCGAGTGCATGTTCTTCCCCGCGACCTACCAGCTGGTCTCCACCCAGCTCGTCGAGGACACCGTCGTCTTCGTCAAGGGACGCCTCGACAAGCGCGAGGACGTGCCGCGCCTGGTCGCCATGGAGATGCAGGTCCCCGACATCTCCAACGCCGGGTCGAACGCGCCCGTCGTCCTGACCATCCCCACGGTCCGGGTCACCCCGCCCATGGTCAGCCGGCTCGGTGAGGTCCTCAGCAACCACCGGGGCGACACCGAGGTGCGCATCAGGCTCCAGGGGCCCCGCAAGACCACCGTGCTCCGGCTCGACCGGCACCGCGTCAAGCCGGACCCCGCGCTCTTCGGTGACCTGAAGGTGCTGCTCGGCCCGTCCTGCCTGGCCGGCTGAGACCTCGGCACACCCACGAGAAGGGCGCCCTGCCGACGGCGGTTTCCAGGGGTCGTCGCAACACGTGGTCGTGTTGATCAGGCCGCGAGGAGTTTATGCAGGCGCTCGGCTGGGGTTTCCCAGCCGAGCGTTTTGCGTGGGCGGCGGTTGAGCTGGTCGGCGACTGCGGCCAGGTGCTCCGGGGGATGGGTCGACAGATCGGTGCCCTTGGGGAAGTACTGCCGCAGCAGGCCGTTGGTGTTCTCGTTCGAGCCGCGCTGCCAGGGGCTCGCGGGGTCGCAGAAGTAGACCGGGACGTCGGTGGCGATGGTGAACTCGTGATGGCGTCCCATCTCGCTGCCCTGGTCCCAGGTCAGCGAGCGCTTGAGGTGTTCGGGCAGAGTCTGGACGGTGGCCGTCAGGGCACCGAGGACGGCCTCGGCTCCGTGGTCGCCCGGCAGGTGCAGGAGCAGCACGTAGCGGGTGGACCGTTCGACCAGCGTGCCGATGGCGGACTTGCCGTCCTTGCCGATGATCAGGTCGCCTTCCCAATGCCCCGGGACTGCCCTGTCCTCAGCCTCGGCGGGGCGTTCGCTGATCATGACCATCGGGGTGGCGAAGCGGGGCTGACGGGAGTTGGCCTGCCGGCGGGGCTTGCGGCGGGCGCGGCCCGTGCGCAGGGCGGCGGCGAGTTCGCGTCGCAGCTGCCCCCGGCCCTGGACGTAGAGCGCCTGGTAGACGGTCTCGTGGACCACGTGCATCTCCGGCCGGTCGGGGAACCTTGCCCGCAGAGCCTGGCATATCTGCTCCGGACTCCACTTCTCGTCCAGCATCCCCTGGACCACATCCCGTAGTTCCGGGGTGTCGTTGATCTTCCGGAGCTTGGGGCGCGGCCGGCGGGCATCCGCGCGGGCCTGAGCCGCGTGCGGCCGGTAAGCGCCGCTGCCCGGATGCCGGTTGCGCCGTATTTCGCGGCTGATGGTGGAGGGGCTGCGGCCGAGTTCGGCGGCGATCGTGCGCACCGTGGCCTTCTCACGCAGCCGGTCGGCGATGTGGATGCGGTCGCTCTCACGCAGGAACCGGGACGGAGCGGAGGGCGGCACCACCGTGTGGATCGGTGGTGCCGCCCTCTGCCTGCGGTCGGCGCTGCGGCCGTTACGCCATTTCTGGCCGGTCCGTCTGTTGATCCCGACGATCCGGCACGCTTCCCGGTTGCTCACGCCCTGCTGCACGAGCCGGGAGTATGCCTCCCGCTCCCGGCTCAGCTTCACAGGCCCCTGAGCCGTCCGGATCTTACGGATCTCGAAGTCCATTGCATCCCCTGAACTGGGGTGTTGCAACGACTCCTAGAACCCAAGGACGGCGGGGCGCCCTTCTCGGCCTGTCGGCCCTGCGAACCGTCAGTTGTGGCCGAAGCGCTTCTGGTGCTTGCGCGCCACGTCGGCCGGGCTGCCCTGCGCCTGCGACTGCGCCTGGGTCTGCGACTCGTACGCCGCCGACTTCGCATCCTCGGTGCCGCGCTCCGCGGCGGACGCGCGGTCGCGCTGGCTGCCCTGCTTGCGGTTCTTGTTCTTCGCCATCGTCATGCCTCCTGTGGGAGATCTGGGGGTCCAGAACCGCTGTCAGACTCACATAGCACCACAAAGGACGCATGTTGGATCATTACGGAGCGTAGTAGGCGAGGTATCATGCGCCGCTTCCGGATCCGCCACGCCGATGATCGAGTTCCGGACCTTAACGCCGTTGCCGTCGGGCAGACTCGAAGGAAACCCTGAGTAAGCGAACCAGGGTCGGCGGGCTCACCCCCCTGTCCGGATCCGCCGATCCGCTCCGCTCCCGAACTGGAAGAGGGTGGAACGCGTGGACCGTTGCGTCGTCCTGGTGGACGCCGGCTACTTGCTGGGCGCAGCCGCGAGTCTGCTGGCCGGAGAGCCCGCCCGTTCCCGCATCACCGTCGACCACGCGGCCCTGATCCAGGGCCTGCGCGAGCGCGCCGAGGCCGACACGCAACAGCCCCTGCTGCGCATCTACTGGTTCGACGGCGCCCCCGACCGTGTGCCCCAGCCCGAGCACCGCAGGCTCCGGGTCATGCCCAGGGTGACCGTACGGCTGGGAGCCCTCACCCGCAGTGACGGGAGGTGGGCCCAGAAGGGCGTGGACGCGGCCATGCACGCGGAACTGACCGAGCTGGCCAGGAACAGGGCCTGCTCCGACGTGGTGCTCGTGACCGGCGACGGAGACCTGCTGCCCGGCCTGATGTCCGCCAAGGAACACGGCGTCGCCGTGCACCTGTGGGCCGTCCAGGCCGCGGACGGCGACTACAACCAGTCCGAGGACCTGGTCGCCGAGGCCGACGAACGGCGGGTCCTCGACCGGGCCTGGATCACCAAGGCCGTACGTGCCAAGGAGACCGGCGGTGTGTGCGCCCCCGCGCCCGTCACCCGGCCCGAGATCGCCGCGATCCTCTCCGCCCCCCTGCCCGAGGCCGCGCTCGCCGCCTCGGCGGAACGGGCCTCCGAGGCCCAGGCGGCCGCCCGCAACGGCGCCACCCGCACGCCGGCCCCCGAGGAGGCCCCGCACCCTCATCCGGCACCCGGCCACAAGGGCGTCCCGACCCCCAAAGACCTGGCGAGCCTGCGCGCCCCCGGCGACCGGGCGGCGCAGCACACCCCCCAGCCGCCCGCCGCCAACGCCACACTGCGCTGGTCCTCCGACAAGGGCTGGGTCGAACGCGGCGGCCCCCTCGGCGAACCGGCGGAGACCGCATCCCTGCCCACCCTGGCGCAGCTCACCAGCGCGGAACAGCGGTGGGCGGACCGCGAGGAGGACATCACCACCGTCGGCGGCGACCCCTTCGAGGTCGGCCAGGTCTTCGCCCGGCGGTGGCTGGAACGCCTCCCGGAGACCGTCCACCTGCAGAAGCTGTCCACCATGTACCCCCGGATCCCGCACCGCATCGACGGAGAACTGCTGAGGTACGCCGCGCGCTTCGGTCTGCTCGCCCACAAGGACGACCAGATCGACGAGCACGACCGCTACGCCATCAGGGCGGGGTTCTGGCGGGAGATCGACGTACGGGCCGCCGCCGAGCACGTGCCCGCCGGGGAGTGAGCGGGGCGGCACTGCCCGGACCCGGGCGCAATACGGGGCATCCGACCCCGTAGTCTCATACCTCGTGAGTACGGGCACAGCACAGGCTACGGACACGGCACAGGCGCGGACCGAGACCGTGTGCGCGGTGCGTGACCTGGTCAAGACCTACCCCGCCGTCCGCGGTCGGCGCGGCCGCGCGGCCACCCCCGAGGTGCGGGCCACCGACGGGGTACGCCTCGACGTCCGGCGCGGCGAGATCTTCGGGCTGCTCGGCCCCAACGGGGCGGGCAAGTCCACCCTCGTACGCCAGCTCACCGGCCTGATGCGCCCCGACTCCGGGAGCGTCGAGGTACTGGGGCACGACCTCGTACGCCACCCGGAACGCGCCTCCCGGCTCATCGGCTACCTCGGGCAGGAGTCCACCGCGCTCGACGAGCTGACCGTGTCCCTCGCCGCGGAGACCACCGGGCGGCTGAGGGGCCTGCCCGTGCGGGAGGCACGGGCAGCGCGTGACGAGGTGCTGGAGGAGCTCGGCCTCACCGGGCTCGCCGCGCGCCCGCTGAACAAGCTGTCCGGCGGACAGCGCCGGCTGGCCTGCTTCGCCACGGCGCTGGTCGGTGAACGCCCCCTGCTGGTGCTGGACGAGCCGACGACCGGCATGGACCCCGTCGCCCGGCGCTCGGTGTGGTCCGCCGTCGACCGGCGCAGGGCCGAACTCGGCACCACGGTGCTGCTCGTCACCCACAACGTCATCGAGGCCGAGACGGTCCTGGACCGGGTGGCCGTCATGGAGCGCGGCGCGGTCATCGCCTGCGACACCCCGGCCGGGCTCAAGGCCCGGGTGGCCGGTGAGGTCAGGGTCGAGCTGGTGTGGCGCGAGCGCGCCCCCCTGGAGGTCCCGGAGGTCGCCGCGCTCCGCGGCTCCGCGCGGGAGTCGGGGCGTACCTGGGTGCTGCGGCTCGGCCCGGACGAGGCACGTGCCGCGGTCGCCGCGGTGACCGGCGGGGCGGCGTTCTCCTCGCTCGACGACTTCACGCTGGCCACGCCCAGCCTCGAGGACGTCTACCTCGCCCTCGGCGGGGACGCCGCCAGGGCTGCCGAGGGACTGGTGAAGGCGTGATCAGGACGGTGAAGGTGCCGGGATTCGTATCGGAGTCGGACGGGGGCGCCGCAAGGTGACGAGCATCGTTCCCACGGAGGTCGTGCAGGTGTCCGAGACGAAGGCGCGGACCTCCGCCGTCCCCGGCGGTCCGCCCGCCCGGACGGTCCCGGCCGCCCTGGCGCCGCGCGCCGGACTGCTGCCCTCGCTGGCCGCCGTCTACCGGGCGCAGCTGTCGCGGGCGAGGGTCGCCCGCATCCCGCTGCTGTTCGTGGCGACCTTCCAGTCCGTAGGGATCATGGTCCTGATGCGCGGGGTCGTCGACGGCGGCTCCGAGGCGCGGGCCGTCGTGGCCGGTTCAAGCGTGCTGGTCGTGGCCTTCGTCGCGCTCAACCTGCTGGCCCAGTACTTCGGCCGGCTCCGGGCCGACGGCGGACTCGACCACTACGCCACACTGCCGGTGCCTCCCGCGGCGGTCGTGCTGGGAGCCGCGGGCGCGTACGCCTCCTTCACCGTGCCCGGCACGATCGTCACCGCGGTCGCGGGGAGCGCGCTGTTCGGGCTGCCCATGACGCACCTGTGGGTGCTCGTCGCGGTCATCCCGCTGTCCGGGGCCGCGCTGTCCGGGCTGGGCGCCGCGCTCGGCCTGCTGGCGCCCCGGCAGGAACTGGCGACGCTGCTGGGGCAGCTGGGCATGTCTGCCGCCCTCCTGCTGGGCGTGCTGCCCGCCGAGCGGCTTCCCGGACCCGTGGGGTGGGCTCGCGACCTGCTGCCCTCCACCTACGGGGTCGAGGCGCTGTCCCGGTCCTTCGACGCCCACCCCGACTGGGCGGTCGTGGCGCTCGACCTCGCGGTCTGCGCGGCGGTCGGGGTGCTGTCGCTCGCCGCGGCCACCTGGGCCTACCGCCGCGCGGCGGTCCGGTGAAGCGGCGCCGTCCCGGGCCTGGCACGATGGCACCGTGACCGCACCGTTGACGCCGCCGCACCAGCCCCAGCCGAACGACCCGTGGCAGGCCACGCCCTCCGGGTCGCATGCCGTGCCCGGAGGCCGGCCGGGCGACGAGCGGCGCACGGAGATCAGACAGGGCGCGGTGATCGCCGTGCTGCTGACGGCCGCGGGGCTCGCGCTCGGCCTGCTCTGGCTCTGGCTGGCGCCCAGGGTCCCTCTCGTCTCCGACGACACCGCCGTGTTCCTCAAGAACAGCGAGAGCGAGGACGCCATCGGGGCCGACGGCACCTTCGTCCTGCTCGGACTCGCCTTCGGTCTGGTCACCGGCGCCGCGGTCTTCCTCTTCCGCAGGCGCGGAGGCATTCCCCTGGTGGTCGGGCTCGCCCTGGGCGGGATCCTGGGCTCGCTGCTCGCGTGGGGGATCGGCACCTGGTTCGGCCCGACCTCGGACGTGGTGGCCCACGCCAAGGAGGTCGGGAAGGGCGTCACCTTCGACGCGCCGCTGGAACTGCACGCGGTGGGGGCGGCGATCCTCGCCTGGCCCGTCGCGGCCATGATCGCCCATCTCGGCCTGACCGCACTGTTCGGGCCGCGGGACCCCGAGCCGGAGTGGGAGGTCCACCACGGGGCGCCGTACGACTCGGGGCAGCAGACCCCGCACCCCGGGCCCGAGGGCGCCGGCGGGTACCCGGGGTGGCCGGACAAGGGCCAGGGGAACTCCTGACCCCAGGCCCTCCCGGGGCCGCCGGCCGGGAACACCGGCGGCAGGTCTCTCAGGCGCGGCCGATGGGGGCGAGGGAAGCCCCGGTCAGGGCGGCGAGATCGGCGGGCGAGAGCTCGACCTCCAGGCCCCGGCGGCCCGCCGAGACGCACACCGTCGCATGCGACCCGGCCGAGGCGTCCAGCACCGTCCGCAGGCGCTTGCGCTGTCCGAGCGGGGAGATCCCGCCCCTCACGTAGCCCGTGGTGCGTTCGGCCGCGGCCGGATCGGCCATCGCCGCCCGCTTGCCGCCGACCGCCGAGGCGAGGGCCTTCAGGTCCAGCGAACCCGCGACGGGCACCACGGCCACGACCAGCTCGCCGTCGACCTCGGCGACCAGGGTCTTGAACACCCGGTCCGGGGAGACCCCGAGGGCCTCGGCCGCCTCCTCCCCGTAGGACGGGGACGCGGGATCGTGCTCGTAGGCGTGGACGGTGAACTCGGTCCCGGCCGCACTCAGCGCGACCGTGGCCGGGGTTCCGCCGGACTGCTGCTTCCTGGACTTCTTCGCCACCGGGCAGATCCTCGGGTCAGTTGGGGTGCGTGGGATCGCGGGTCAGATCGGTCGCCGGGAGCGACGGCAGATGCCGGATGACGGCGGTCTCCTTGCGCAGGAGCGCCAGCTCCTCCCGCAGCCGGGTCGCGGTGTCAGGGGCCTGCAGCAGCCGCTGCTTGGTGGGCACGTCCAGCACGGCCGCCGCGGCGACGAGGTACGAGACGACGGACGGATCGTCGGGAAGGTCCGCACCGGTCGTCAGGGAGCGCTCGCTGGCCCCCGCGAGACGCTTCTGGTAGCTGCGGAAGGCCCGCAGGACGCCCTCGGCGAGGGCGCCCGCCTCGTCCGTGGGCGTGTCGTCCCCGTCGGCGGAGCCGGGGTCCTCGGGCAGGTCCTCGACCTCCGCCGTCAGGAACGGGCCGCTCGCGTCGACGGAGAGCAGCCTGACCCGGGTGGTCCCCGTCGCCAGGACCTCGTAGCTCCCGTCGGAGCGTTCACGGATCTTGGCCGCGTCGGCGACGCAGCCCACGCGGTGGAAGGTCTGGACGGGATCGGGGCCGAAGCCGTCGGCGGGTGCCCGCTCCACGGCGGGAGCGGTGGCCGCGGTGTCCGGCATCCCGGTGGCCGTCGGAGCGGTCTCGCGGCCGTCGCGGATCGCGACCACCACGAAGCGGCGCGGTTCGTCCTCGTCGATCTCGAGCAGCTCGCGCATCATGGCGCGATAACGCTCCTCGAAGACGTTGAGCGGCAGCACGAGGCCGGGGAACAGCACCGCGTTCAGCGGGAAGAGGGGCAGGCGAGCGGTGGTCACAGCCGCCAAGCCTAATGGCCGCGGCGGCCGCCGTGTTCCGGCCTCCCGCGCGAAGCGGCGGCCGAGGCGACTCGCGCCCTGACATCCGCCCGCGCGGCGAGGAACCCGCCGAGCGCCTCACCGGTCACCGTGGCCCAGGGGAAGGAGGTCGCGTACGGTCCGATCCGCCGGAACTCCTCCAGCGCCTCGGCCGCCCGGCCCCGTGCGACCAGGACGCAGGCCAGGAGGTTCCGCACCTCCGCGGGCCAGGGGTCCGCCACGGGGAAGCGGGCGGAGAAGCCGATCGCGAGATCGGCGGCCGAGTCCACCCGGTCCCGCTGGACGGACGTCGCCCGCGCCGTCGCCTCCTCGTCCCGGAGCAGGGCGAAGGCCGCCCGGACCGGCAGCGCCTGGACCAGGGAGTCGGCCGCGGCGTCCTCGGCCGCCCGCTCGGCGAAGTCGAAGCACTCGCGGTGGGAGCCGTACCACTCGGCCGAGAGGTAGCGCAGTGCGGAGACATGGCTGCCGTAGTGGTGCGGGGCCCGGCGCACGGCCTGCTCCCACAGCGACTCGAAGACCGTGTGCGGCGCGTGCGTGCCCCGGGCGTGGTCGAGCGCCAGACGCCAGGGCACCGGGTCCCGTGGCTCGGCGTCCGCCGCCGCGGTGATCAGCGGGCCCACCTCGCGCAGCAGCTCGGCGTGGGCGGGCGAGTCCCAGGCCCGGCGCACCGCCAGCGAGGCCTTGACCAGAAGGGCGTCGGGGTCCCGTGGCGCGGCGGCCAGCCACCCGGTCAGCCAGTCGTCACGGCTGCGGGCGAAGGCGACGAGCCGGGCCAGGACGCGGTCGCGCGCCTCCCAGTCCCCGGCGTCCCGCGTGGTCGCGAGGAGCTTGGCCGCGGGCTCGAAGTCCCCCAGCGCCGCGGCCACCAGCGCGGGGGAGAGGCCGCCGTCGGGGGCGTCGAGCATCACCGCGTCGTCCGCCGGCAGCTCCGGGTGGCCGGCCGCCGGCCCGGGGCCGTACCTGGAGCGCGCGGAGGTCAGCAGTGCGCGGAGGGAAGCCATGGTGCAGACCATTGAAAAGCCCAGGTGGGGGCGGCGCCAGAGGGGGCTTGTGAAGCTTCTGTGCCAAGTAGGAGGGTTGCCCGGAACGAGGTCAAGAAAAGGCAAAGGAAGGGCGGTGTGTTGGCTCGAAACGGCCCTTCCGGTAATCGACCGCGACCGGCCCGCCCCGCACCGGCGGCCCACTCGCACGCCACCGGGCAAGGGGCGCGGCCGATGTGCGACGCCCTGTGCGTCATCCGCGCCGGAGCAGCCGGGACGCCCCCGCCGCGACCGTCGTGGCCAATATCCACCCCAGCAGCACGAGAGCCGCGGCCCCCCACTGCCAGCCGCCCTCCAGGAGCCAGTAGCCGTCCTGCCCGAGATCGATCACAGGGACCAGCAGATCCAGGGAGTACAGCGCGGGATTCCACTCGGGGTGCTCGCTCCCCTTGATCGACTCGGGGCGGTACCACGAGAAGGCGAGCGCCCCGGCGGCCCACAGCACCGCCATCCAGACCAGCGCCCGCCCCGGGCGGTAGCCGTACGCCACCGTCCAGTCCTGCAGATAGCCCCAGACCCGGCCCGCGAGCGGCAGCGTCTCGCGCCGTCTGCGCTGCTTGGCCAGCAGCACCTCCCGGGCGTCCGCGTCCTCACCGCAGTTGCGGAGCACCGTGGCCAGGCGCTCGTACGGCTCCGGCACGTACTCCGGGGTCGCGGCCAGCACCCACTCCAGGCGCCGGGAGAGCGGGAAGTGGCCGTACGGGACGAGGTTCTCGTACACGAACCCGCCCATGGCCAGGCCGCCCGGACCGGGCCAGCTGCCGGCGACGTCGATCAGCGTGACGACCTTCGCGCCGTTCAGCACGACCCTGCCCTCGCGCGGGCGCTCCGCGTTGAAGCGCAGCTCGGGGGTGACGATCCGGCGGAGCGACAGCTCCTCGCCGCCGGTCAGCGTGAAACGGGCGCCGTGCAGGTCCACCGCGTCCCCGAAGCGCCCGTCGTCGAACCGCGCCGCGCCCCGGCACTCGAAGACCTGCGCGCGCGTCCCGCGCGCCGGGCCGCCGCCACGGGGGATGCCGTACGGGGGAGTGGTGCCCTGGTTCCCCGTCTCGACGCTGACCCACGCCTCCGTCAGGTACAGCGTGCGCTCCACGCTCAGCTGCGGGGCGTTCAGCGCCCGGCGGCCGTCCGAGGCCCGCAGCCGGCTGCCGCGCAGGCTCAGCGAACCGCCCACCGTCGTCCCGCGCAGACTGAGCTCGCCGCGCGTCTCGATCATCTCGGCCTGGAGGTCCTGCGCCACCGACATCCCGTCGCCCACGAACGAGCGGCCGCGCCGGTCCGGGCCGACCCGGATCTGGTTGATCAGCAGGTCCGTGCCGATCTGCGCGTCCGTCAGCCGGATGCCCCGCTCGACCCGGCACCTCGGCAGATGCAGATCGCCCTCCGTGTGCAGCCGGGCGGCGTCCAGCCGCGGCACCGCGCAGCCCACCAGTCGCAACGTGGTGAAGTGGCACTCCGGCAGCACCACCTCCTGCTCGAAACGGCACCCCGTCAGCTCGACGTACGGCGACACCCGGCCGCCCGCCAGGTCAAGCTTCCCCGTGATGCGGACGCCCCTCAGCTTCAGGGCGGCCACCCGGCCGGGGCGCGCGGACGGCCCGCTCAGCAGCAGCCGCGCCACCGTCCGGGCGCCCACGCTGCGCTCAGGCCCCCAGATGTGCGGCGCGAACGGATCGTCGCGCACCGAATCGTGCGACCTCAGGTCGTAGGTGGTGCCGTTGCGGAACGACTGCCACATGCCCAGCTCCGCCGCGCTGAGCCCGTCCGGGATCTCGCCGTCGTGCGGTTCGGTCACCGCCACACCTCCGCCCCGCGCGGTCCGTGCCGCGCCCGTCCACCCGTTTCATTCCCTCTGTGTGACGACGTGAACGCTAACGGTCAGCAGTGACAGCCGGGGCATGTATCAGCCAGTGATACGGGCGACCGGACGCCGGAAGCGGTCTGAGAGAATTGCGGTGTGATCTCTCGAATCGATCTGCGCGGCACCGCCCTCCCCCAGGGCGGCGACCTGCGCGACCTGCTGCCCCGTGCCGAGTTCGACGTGGAAGCCGCCCTGGAGACGGTGCGGCCCATCTGCGAGGACGTACGCCATCGTGGCTCGACGGCAGTGATCGAGTGGGGGGAGAAGTTCGACGGCGTACGCCTCGAATCGGTCCGGGTCCCCGCCGAGGCGATCGCCGGAGCGCTGGAGAACCTCGACCCCGCCGTACGCGCCGCCCTCGAGGAGTCCGTCCGCCGCGCGCGCCTCGTCCACCGCGAGCAGCGCCGCGCCACGCACACCACCCAGGTCGTCCCCGGCGGCACCGTCACCGAGAAGTGGGTCCCCGTCGAGCGCGTCGGGCTCTACGTCCCGGGCGGCCGCGCCGTCTACCCGTCCTCCGTCGTCATGAACGTCGTCCCGGCCCAGGAGGCGGGCGTCGAGGGCCTCGCCGTCGCCTCCCCGCCGCAGAAGGAGTTCGGCGGACTGCCGCACCCCACCATCCTGGCCGCCTGCGCCCTGCTCGGGGTGGACGAGGTCTACGCCGCCGGCGGCGCCCAGGCCGTCGCGATGTTCGCCTACGGCACCGAGGACTGCCCGCCCGTCAACCTCGTCACCGGACCCGGCAACATCTACGTCGCCGCCGCCAAGCGCCTCCTGAAGGGGCGCATCGGCATCGACGCCGAGGCCGGCCCCACCGAGATCGCGATCCTCGCCGACGCCACCGCCGACCCGGTGCACGTCGCCGCCGACCTCATCAGCCAGGCCGAGCACGACCCGATGGCGGCCGCCGTGCTCGTCACCGACTCCGAGGAGCTCGCCGCGGCCACCGAGGCCGAGCTGGCGCCGCAGGTCGCCGCGACCAGGCACGTCAAGGAGCGGATCGAGCCCGCGCTGGCCGGCCGCCAGTCCGCGATCGTCCTGGTCTCCTCGATCGAGGACGGCCTGAAGGTCGTCGACGCGTACGCCGCCGAGCACCTGGAGATCCAGACGGCGGACGCCGCCGCCGTCGCCGACCGCGTCCGCAACGCCGGCGCGATCTTCGTCGGCCCCTGGTCGCCCGTCTCCCTCGGGGACTACTGCGCAGGCTCCAACCACGTCCTGCCCACCGGCGGATGCGCCTGCCACTCCTCGGGCCTGTCCGTGCAGTCCTTCCTGCGCGGCATCCACGTCGTCGACTACACCCGTGACGCGCTGGCCGAGGTCACCCACCACGTGGTGACCCTCGCCGAGGCGGAGGACCTCCCCGCCCACGGCGCCGCACTCAAGGCCAGGTTCGGCTGGAAGGTTCCGCAGGCGTGACGAACAGCACCAGTCCCTGGGACGCGCTCCCGATCCGGGACGAACTGCGCGGCCAGTCCCCGTACGGGGCACCCCAGCTCGACGTACCGGTACGGCTGAACACCAACGAGAACCCGTACCCGCTGCCCGACGCGCTCGTCGACCGCATCGCCGAACGCGTCCGCGAGGCCGCCCGCGACCTCAACCGCTACCCCGACCGCGACGCCGTCGAGCTCCGCACCGAGCTCGCCCGCTACCTCACCCGCACCGCCGGGCACGAGGTCTCCGCCGCCCAGGTCTGGGCGGCCAACGGCTCCAACGAGGTACTCCAGCAGCTGCTGCAGACCTTCGGAGGACCCGGGCGCACCGCGATCGGCTTCGAGCCCTCGTACTCCATGCACGCCCTCATCGCGCGCGGCACCGGCACCGGCTGGATCTCCGGGCCCCGCAACGAGGACTTCACCATCGACGTGGAGGCGGCGAAGAAGGCGATCGCCGAGCACCGGCCCGAGGTCGTCTTCATCACCTCGCCCAACAACCCCACCGGCACCGCCGTCGACGCGGAGACCGTCCTCGCCCTGTACGACGCCGCCCAGGCCGCCAGGCCCTCGATGGTCGTCGTCGACGAGGCGTACGGGGAGTTCAGCCACCACCCCTCGCTGCTCCCGCTCATCGAGGGCCGCCCCCACCTGGTGCTCTCCCGCACCATGTCCAAGGCATTCGGCGCCGCCGGACTGCGCCTCGGCTACCTCGCCGCGGCCCCCGCGGTCGTGGACGCGGTCCAGCTGGTGCGCCTGCCGTACCACCTGTCCTCCGTCACCCAGGCCACCGCGCTCGCCGCCCTCGAACACACCGATACGCTGCTCGGGTACGTCGCCCAGCTCAAGAGCGAGCGCGACCGGCTGGTCGACGGGCTGCGCGGTCTCGGCTTCGCCGTCACCGACTCGGACGCCAACTTCGTCCAGTTCGGCCGATTCGCCGACAGCCACGCCGCCTGGCAGCAGATCCTCGACCAGGGCGTCCTGGTCCGCGACAACGGCGTACCGGGGTGGCTGCGCGTCTCCGCGGGGACCCCGGAAGAGAACGACGCGTTCCTCGATGCGGTGCGCGAACTGAAGAAGGAGCACGACGCATGACTCGCGAGGCCCGCGTAGGAAGAGTGGAGCGGACCACCAAGGAGACCTCCGTGCTCGTCGAGATCAACCTCGACGGCACCGGCAAGGTCGACGTCTCGACCGGGGTCGGCTTCTACGACCACATGCTCGACCAGCTCGGCCGCCACGGGCTCTTCGACCTCACGGTCAGGACCGAGGGCGACCTGCACATCGACAGCCACCACACGATCGAGGACACCGCCCTCGCGCTCGGCGCCGCCTTCAAGCAGGCGCTCGGCGACAAGGTCGGGATCTACCGCTTCGGCAACTGCACCGTCCCGCTGGACGAGTCGCTCGCCCAGGTCACCGTCGACCTCTCCGGCCGCCCCTACCTGGTGCACACCGAGCCGGAGAAGATGGCGCCGATGATCGGCGAGTACGACACCACGATGACGCGGCACATCCTGGAGTCCTTCGTCGCCCAGGCGCAGATCGCCCTGCACGTCCACGTCCCGTACGGGCGCAACGCCCACCACATCGTGGAGTGCCAGTTCAAGGCACTGGCCCGCGCCCTGCGGTACGCCAGTGAGCACGACCCGCGCGCGGCCGGCATCCTCCCCTCCACGAAGGGCGCCCTGTGACCGGCCTCAACACCGTGCTGATCCTCGTCGGCCTCTTCCTGGCCGGCGGGGTCTACTCCTTCTGGAAGCAGGGCATGCCCAAGGGCGTCGTCGTGCTCCTCGGGATCGGTTCCGTGATGTGCCTGGTGGCGGGCGTCATGCGGATCCAGGGACTCTGGGACTGAGGAAATCCGTGACTGACAAGAAGAAGGTCGTCGTCTTCGACTACGGCTTCGGCAACGTCCGTTCCGCCGAGCGCGCCCTCGCCCACGTCGGCGCCGACGTGGAGATCACCCGGGACTTCGACACCGCCATGAACGCCGACGGGCTGCTCGTCCCCGGCGTCGGTGCCTTCGCCGCGTGCATGGCGGGACTGAAGCAGGCGCGCGGTGAGTGGATCATCGGCCGCAGGCTGTCCGGCGGACGGCCCGTCATGGGCATCTGCGTCGGGATGCAGATCCTGTTCGAGCGCGGCATCGAGCACGGCGTCGAGACGGAGGGCCTCGACGAGTGGCCCGGCACCGTCGGACCGCTCAAGGCCGACGTCGTCCCGCACATGGGCTGGAACACCGTCGAATCCCCCGAGGACTCCCAGCTCTTCGCCGGTCTGGACCCCGAGGCCCGGTTCTACTTCGTGCACTCCTACGCGGTGCACGACTGGTCCCTCGAAGTGACCAACGCCAAGATCCGTGCCCCCAGGGTCACCTGGGCCACGCACGGAGAGCGGTTCGTGGCCGCCGTGGAGAACGGCGCGCTGTGGGCCACCCAGTTCCACCCCGAGAAGTCCGGCGATGCCGGCGCCCAGCTGCTGACCAACTGGATCGAGACGCTGTAATGCCGAAGCTTGAACTGCTCCCCGCCGTCGACGTCCGCGACGGACAGGCCGTCCGCCTCGTGCACGGCGAGTCCGGCTCCGAGACCTCCTACGGCTCCCCGCTCGAAGCCGCCCTCGCGTGGCAGAGCTCCGGCGCCGAGTGGCTGCACCTCGTCGACCTGGACGCCGCCTTCGGCACGGGCGACAACCGCGCGCTGATCGCCGAGGTGGCCGGCGCCATGGACATCAAGGTCGAGCTCTCCGGCGGCATCCGCGACGACGCGTCGCTCGCCGCCGCCCTCGCCACCGGCTGCCGCCGGGTCAACCTCGGTACCGCCGCCCTGGAGACCCCCGAGTGGGTCGCCAAGGTCATCGCCGAGCACGGCGACAAGATCGCCGTCGGCCTCGACGTCCGCGGCACGACACTGCGCGGCCGCGGCTGGACCCGTGACGGCGGCGACCTGTACGAGACCCTGGAACGCCTCGACTCCGAGGGCTGCGCCCGCTACGTCGTCACCGACATCGCCAAGGACGGCACCCTGGAGGGTCCCAACCTCGGCCTCCTGCGGGACGTCTGCGCCGCCACCGACCGGCCGGTCGTCGCCTCCGGCGGTGTCTCCTCCCTCGACGACCTGCGCGCGATCTCGCTCCTCGTCCCCGAAGGTGTCGAGGGCGCCATTGTCGGCAAGGCGCTGTACGCCAAGGCGTTCACCCTCGAGGAGGCCCTCAAGGCGGTCGCCGCATGACGGACTCCGTCAACCGCTTCTCCTCCGACGTCCCCTTCGAGGAGAAGTTCGGATACTCCCGCGCGGTCGAACTCCCCAACGGGCTCGTCCTCGTCTCCGGCTGCACCTCCGTGGTCAACGGGCAGATCTCCGCGGGCAGTCCGTACGAGCAGGCCGTCACCTCCTTCCAGGTCGCCTTCGACGCCCTGGGGCAGGCGGGTCTCGGCCGTGAGGACGTCGTGCGCACCCGGATGTACATCACCCACGCGCGTGACGTCGACGAGGTGGGCCGCGCCCACAAGGAGCTGTTCGACGACATCCGCCCCGCGGCATCGATGATCATCGTGTCGGGCTTCGTCGACCCCTCCCTCGTCGTCGAGGTCGAGGTCGAGGCCTACCGGGCAGGTGGGCGATGAGCCTCGCCGTACGGGTCATCCCGTGCCTGGACGTCGACAACGGCCGTGTCGTCAAGGGCGTCAACTTCCAGAACCTGCGCGACGCGGGCGACCCCGTCGAGATGGCCAAGCTCTACGACGCCGAGGGCGCCGACGAGCTGACCTTCCTGGACATCACAGCCTCCAGCGGTGACCGCGAGACGACGTACGACGTGGTGCGCCGCACCGCCGAGCAGGTCTTCATCCCGCTCACCGTCGGCGGCGGGGTCCGCACCCCGGACGACGTCGACAAGCTGCTGAGGGCCGGCGCCGACAAGGTCGGGGTCAACACCGCGGCCATCGCGCGCCCCGACCTGATCCGTGAGATCGCCGAACGGTTCGGGCGGCAGGTGCTCGTGCTCTCCGTGGACGCCCGCCGCACCCCTGGGGGCACCTTCGAGGTGACGACCCACGGCGGACGCAAGGGCACCGGCATCGACGCCGTCGAGTGGGCGCACCGCGCGGCCGAGCTCGGCGCCGGAGAGATCCTGCTCAACTCGATGGACGCGGACGGCACGAAGGACGGCTACGACACCGAGATGATCGAGGCGGTACGCGCCCACGTCACGGTTCCCGTCATCGCCTCCGGCGGTGCGGGCAAGCTCGACGACTTCGCGCCCGCCGTCGCGGCCGGGGCCGACGCGGTCCTCGCCGCGTCCGTCTTCCACTTCGGTGACCTGCGGATCTCCGAGGTCAAGGGCGCCCTGCGGGAGGCCGGACACCCCGTCCGCTGATCCCGGCGGGGCGAGGACCGGTGATATCGCCGATGCCCGCGCGGGTCCGCTGCCGCCAGAGTGGCGCCGTCAGCCCATGACGGCGCCACCCACGCGGTATCCCCCCGGAGCCCCGGGACGACGGGTCATCCGGATCCGGCGGTGTGGTGCGCCCAGACCGAGAGGACCCCCTCGTGCAGCAGCACCTCCCCTCCGGCGACACCTCCCCGCGCCGCCACCGGATTTCGAAGAGCCGCTCCCACACCGTCAAGGGCGCGCTGGTGGCCGCCGCCGCGACCGCCGGTCTGCTCACCGCTTTCGTCCCCGGTGGCGCCCAGGCCGCCGCCAACCCGTACGAGCGGGGTCCCGCGCCGAGCAACTCCAGCATCGAGGCGCTCCGCGGCCCCTACTCGGTCTCCGACGTCTCCGTGTCGTCGCTGCTGGTCAGAGGCTTTGGCGGCGGCACGATCTACTACCCGACGACCACCTCCGACGGGACGTTCGGCGCCGTCGTCATCTCGCCCGGCTTCACCGCCTACCAGTCGAGCATCGCCTGGCTGGGGGAGCGGCTCGCCTCCCAGGGCTTCGTCGTCTTCACCATCGACACCAACACCACGGTGGACCAGCCGGCCAGCCGCGGTGACCAGCTGCTGGCCGCGCTGGACTACCTCACCGGGTCCAGCTCGGTGCGCAGCCGGGTCGACGCCTCGCGGCTCGGGGTGATGGGCCACTCGATGGGAGGCGGCGGCACGCTGGAAGCGGCCAAGGACCGTCCGTCGCTCCAGGCGGCGATCCCGCTGACCGGCTGGAACACCGACAAGACCTGGCCCGAGCTCAAGACCCCGACCCTCGTCATCGGCGCCGACGGCGACACGATCGCCCCCGTCGCCACGCACTCCAAGCCGTTCTACAACTCGCTGCCCAGCTCGCTGGACAAGGCGTACCTGGAGCTGCGCGGGGCCACGCACTTCACCCCGAACACGTCGAACACGACGATCGCGAAGTACAGCATCAGCTGGCTGAAGCGGTTCATCGACAACGACACCCGCTACGACCAGTTCCTCTGCCCGCTGCCGTCGGCCGGCCTCACGATCGCCGAGTACCGGGGCAACTGCCCGCACACCTCCTGAACCACGGGGGACGGACGGGGGACCGGGCCGCGCGTACCGCGGTCCGGTCCCTCCTCGCCGTCGCCGTGTCAGCGCCGCGCGAGGAACGATCCGATCGCCCCGGCGAATCCGGGGTCACGTACGACCGTCAGATGGTCTCCCGGCAGTACGGTGAGCTCCGCCCCGGCGATCGAGGACGCGAGCACCTCGGGCCGGGTGGCCAGCGCGTCACCGTCGCCGGTGAGGACCAGGGTGGGCACCACGATCCGGTCCAGCGGCAGAGCGCCCCGGTGCACCGCCCGTATCTGCGCGGCGAGAGCGAGCCGGTCCGCGCCGACCGCGTCGGCCAGCGCCCTGAAGGCCCGGGTCCGCTCCGGGGCGTCCGCCGCGTCCTCGGCCGTCAGGGCAGCCGACACCAGCTCGGGAGGCATCACCCGGGTGTCCAGCCCGCCCACCTCCACCGCTCCCGCGCCGACGCCACCCGCGACCAGGCGGCTGATCCGGCTGTCCCGGGCCGCGGCGAGGAGCGCCACCACGGCCCCCATCGAGTAACCCACCACGTGGACGTCCCGCGCACCCGTCCGGTCGATGAGCAGGCTCACGTCACGGGCCATCAGCGCCTCGCCGTAGTAGGTGTCGTCGTGCGGCCCGTCGGACTCGCCGTGGCCGCGCGCGTCCAGGGCGTACACCCGCCGGCGCCGTGCCACGAGCGCCTCGACGATCCCGGGCCCCTCCCAGTTCGTCCGGGCGTCCGCGGCGAAGCCGTGCAGCAGCACCACGGGGGGCAGCGCGGGATCGGGATCGCGCGACCAGGACAGGTAACGCAGCATCAGACCGTCATGTGTACGCAATTCGTGAGTCATGTACCGACGCTACGGGCAGCCGCCGGGGAACGGACCGGGAGTGTGCCCCGGCACAGCGCGTCCGCGTTCGCGTTGGGAGCCGGCACCGCTCGGGGCCGCCCGGGAACGAGGAGCGGACGCGAGCCTTCCGACGCTGTTTACGCGGAAGTAACGTGAAAGCGTGACCCCATCGACGACCGTGCACAGTCCGCTCCGGCTGTACGGCCGCAGCGGTGAACTGGCCATCCTGGAAACCCTGTCGGGCCGGCTGCGGGCGGGTGACGGCGGAGCCCTCGTGCTCACCGCACCCCCCGGACTCGGCCGCACCGCGCTGCTGCTCCGGGCCGCCGCCCACTACCGCGGAAGCCACGGCGGCCCCGTCATGTACGCCGCCGCGTCCCCCACCGAACGACGCCTCCCCTACAGCGGGCTCCACGCCCTGCTCTGCGCCGCTCCCGGGCCCCTGCCCCTCGCCCCCGACACCGTGCTGCGCTCCGGGATCAGCCCGGGAGGGCTCCTCGGCCTGCTCCGGGGCCTGGGGGCCGAACAGCCCCTGCTGGTCTGCGTGGACGACGCGCACGCCTGGGACCCCGACTCCCGCGCGGCCCTCGGCTTCGCCGCGCGCAGACTCGGCGCGGGCAGCCGGGTCGCGGTCGTCATCGGTGCCAGCGACGAGACCGCCTTCGCCGGGCTGCCCGCGCTGCGGCTCGGCCCGCTCGACGACGACGCCGCCACCGCACTGCTGGACCGGCTCACCGAGGGGACCGCGGAGGTCGACCCCGTGGTCCGCAGCGAACTGCTGCGCGAGGCGGCCGGCAATCCGAGGCTGCTGGCCGGACTCGTCGGACGTCTCACCCCGGGACAGCTGGCCGGACGCGTCGCGCTGCCCTACCCGCTGCCCGGCGCCGAGAGCGTCCTCGACGCCCACGCCGAGCACCTCGACGGACTGCCCCCCGACACCCACACCCTCCTCCTGCTGGCCGCCGCCGCCGAGGAGCACGAGCCGGACGGTGCGGGGGCCGACGCCGCCCTCCTCCTGCGGGCCGGCGCCCGGGCCGGACTGACGACGGCCCACCTCGACCGGGTGCTGTTCGCACCCGCCGGGACGGCCGGAGCCCTCCAACGCGCGGGCAGCAGGGTGCACTTCAGTCATCCGCTGCTGCGCCGGGCGGTCCTGCACCGCGCGTCCCACAGCCGCCGCCGGGCGGTGCACGAGCTGCTCGCGGGCCTGCTCGGCGGACCCGGCGCCGCCCCGCTGCCCGCTCTCGTGCAGCGCGCCTGCGCCGCCACCGGTCCCGACGCCGCCCTCGCCGCCCGACTGGAGGCTGCGGCCGCCCCACCCCGGCCGCACGGCGAACGCTCCGCCGCGCTGGCCCGCGCCGCGGCCCTCTCCACCGACGACACCCTGCGTGCCGCACGGTTCGCCGCCGCCGCGGAGCAGGCCCGGCTCGCGGGCGACACGGGCCGCGCCCGCGCGATGCTCGCCCGCGTCGGACCCCAGCCGGCCTCAGGCGCCGCACCGTACGTACGCGGCATGCTCGCCCTGCGCGACGGGCCGGTGGCCGATGCCCGGGAGGCGCTCCTGAACGCCGCGGAGATCCTCGCCCCGTACGATCCGCGCCGCACCCTGGACGCCCTGTTCGGGGCCGCGGAAGCGGCTTGGGACATGGGGGACGCGATCGCCTACCTCGACGCCATGAACCGTATCCCCGTCGCGGCCACCGACCGGTCCATGGCGCAGTACCGCGCCGGAATGTGCGCGGTGCTCGCCGGCCACACCGACCGGGGCCACGCCCTGCTGCGCTGCTGCCTCGACTCCGCCGAGCGCGCCGAGGACGCGGGAGAGCTCCTGCGCGCGGGCGCCTCGGCCCTGGTGCTCGGGGAGGTCGACGCCGCGTGCCGCGCGGGGGCCCGCGCCCTCTCCGCCGTACGCACCCGGGGCCCGGAGGGCATGCTGCCGCACGCCCTGGAGCAGCTGGCCTACGCCGAACTGCGCGCCGGGCAGCACGCCAGGGCCCGGGCCCACGCCCTGGAAGGACTGCACGCCGCCCGCCGCACCGGCCAGCAGAACTCCGCCACGAACCTGCACGCCGTCCTCGCGCTGGCCGCCTCGGTGGAAGGACCGGCCGAGGCGTGCGCGGCCCACGCCGACGCGGCGCTCGCCGGAGCCGGGCCGCACGGCCTCGTCCAGGCGGCCACCCTCGCCACCTGGGCCGTCGCCAGGGCCGACCTTGCGGCGGGCCGGCCCGGCGAGGCCGCGGCCAGGCTGGGACCCCTGGTCCGGCCGGGCCCCGGCACCGGACACTTCGCCATGCGCATGCTCGCCGTACCCTGTTACGTCGAAGCCGTGGTCCTCTCCGGCAGGGCCGACGAGGCCAGGGGTGAACTCGAGTCCTCCGTAAGGGAGTTCGCCCTGTGGACCGCCCGGACGACCGACCCTCAGGTGCCCGCCCAGCTGGCCCGCTGCCGCGCCCTGCTCGCGCCCCCGGAGGAAGCCGGCGCCCTCTACGAGGACGCGCTCACCCATCACGACCGCGCCGGAGGCGACTTCGAGCGGGCCCGAACCCAGCTCCTCCACGGCCAGTTGCTCCGCAGGCTGCGCCGCACCCGCGAGGCCCGCGGGCCGCTCCGCGACGCGCTGGTCGCCTTCGAACGCTGCTCGGCACGTGTCTGGGCCGAGCGCACCGGCGGTGAACTGCGGGCCGCCGGTGAGGCGGTGGACGCGCCGGACCAGAGCGGTCCCGGGCCGCTCGCCGGGCTGACCCCGCAGCAGCAGCGGATCGCCCGCTGTGTCGCCGAGGGGGCCACCAACAGGGAGGTGGCGGTACGGCTCTCGGTGAGTCCGAGGACCGTCGACCACCATCTGCGCAACGTCTTCGCGGCGCTCGGCATCCGCTCCCGGACCGAGCTCGCCAGGCTGCTGGACCGCTGAGGACACGTCCGGCCCGAGGGGGTGACGCGCGGGCGCGCGGGCGCCCCGGGGCCCGTCCGTACACCCGGAGTGCGGCAAGGATGCCGGACCGTGACCAGAAGAACCGCGCACACCTCTAGGTACCGACCGGGCGGTATGCCATTCTGCGTCCGTCAGGATCGATCGGTGTGCGTCCGCCCAACGCCGGCGGACGCACACCGGGGCCGGCCGCGGGACGGCGGCGGGCCGATTCCCGGTGGAGGCCGACATGCCACAGGTCGTACGTTCACGGATCAGAGCGCTGCACGGACCACCCCCCGCGGGGCCGGTGCCCTACCGCATCCGGTCCCTGGCCGACTCCGAGGCAGTGGCGGTGCTCCACCGCGCCGCCCGGGTGCTCCTGGAGTCGCTGCCCGAGCTCGCGGACCGCCTCGTCGAGGCGCTGAGGCAGCAGGAGCCCTCCTACCGGGCGGCCCTGGAGACCGAGCCGGCCCAGATCTGGCAGGAGGTCCACCACTCCCTGCGGAACAACGTCGCCTCCCTCATCCAGCCGCGGGAGTTCCGCGACGCCGCCCACCGCACCTCCCGCTGGATCGGCGAGAGCCGGGCCGAACAGGGCATCCCGCTCGACGCGGTCCTGCACGCCTTCCGGATGGGCGGCGCCATGGTCTGGCAGGACCTGGTCGACGACACGGCCAGGCGCCACCCGGAGGACACCCCGCTGCTCGTCCACATCGCCGCCGACGTGTGGAACTTCGTCGACGAGCACTGCGGGGTGGTCGCCGAGGCGTACCGGCAGGCCGAACGCCGCCTGGCATGGCGCCGCGAGAACCAGCAGCGCCTGATGACGGCCGCCCTCCTGGACGGCACCGCCCGCATCGCCGATCTCCCGGACGCCGCCGCCGCGCTCGGCCTGCCGGTCCACGGGCCGTACGCGGTTCTCGCCGTCGACGGCGTCAAGACCCCGCACGAGGCCGGTCCGCCGCCGGTGCGGCTGCCGGAGCCGATCCCCGTGCTGTGGCACTCGGCGAACGACGTGGAGCTCGCCGTGCTGCCGCTCGGCTCCCTCGCCCCGGAGGGCTGCGCCCCGCAGGACGGCGAGACGGGGGACGGGCCCGGCGGCGGCGACGGCCCCGGCCGGGAACTGGCGCTGCTGGCCGAAGGGCTGACCGCCCCTCCCGGCACCCGGGTCGGCATCAGCTCCGTGGTCCAGGGTCTCGCCTCGGTCGGTGACGCGCGAAGGCTGGCCGAGACAGCCCTGCGGGCCTGCCCGGCCTCCGGGGGCACCGTCCTGCTCGACGAACACCTCCCCGCCGCACTCGTCGTCACCTCGCCGGGCCTGGGGACCGCGCTCGCCGACCGGGTCCTCGGCCCACTGGACCGGATCGACCCGGCCGACCGCGACGTCCTCATCGAGACGCTGACCGCGTGGCTCGACTCGGACGGCTCCGCCCAGCGGGCGGGCACCAAGCTGTACTGCCACCGCAACACCGTGCTCAACAGGCTGCGCCGCTTCGAGCAGTTGACGGGGCGCTGCCTGACCCGGCCGTCGGACGCGGTCGAGGTGTCCCTGGCACTCACGGCCAGGCGGCTGCTGGCGCGGTGACCGGGTGCCGCGAGCGGGTGCCTCCTCCCGCTCGCGGCACCCGCCGGCCGTCCGCGAACGCCGTACCGGACGGCACACGGCCACCCGGTACGGCACCGACGGCCCCGTTCGCGGCCCGCCGGCCATCCCCCCTGCCGTCCGCAGCAGTCCTCCGGACGGCCCGAGGGCCACGACTCACGGCTCAAGCCTGAGACCCACGGCCCCAGGGCTCACGGCTCACGGCTCAAGCCCGAGACCCACGGCCCCAGGGCTCACGACTCACGGCTCAAGCCCGAGGGCCACGGCCCAGGGCCCGCGACCCAAGGATCACGACCAAGGCCCGCAGCCCCGTCCGGTGCCGGATCCACCCCACGAGGCCCGGCCGCCGCAGCCGCCCGAGGACACTGCCGCGCGCGCCCCGTACGCCACCGGGACTGTGCGCCCGCACACCTCCGCGCCCCGGTCCCTGTACCACTGCCGCGCCCCGCAACTCCCGTCTGTGCGGCCCGCGTTCTCCCTGGTGCCATGGCGCGCATGTCTTCAGCTGCCTCTTGCAGAGCCGTGCCACCGGCGGAGCGTGTCCGGTGAGCGGCGCGATCGACGCCCGGTCCCTGGCCGTCGTCATCTTCCTCGGTTTCGTCGCGGTGTCCCTGCTGCTGTGCGGGCTCGCCGCGGCCGACCAGGACGACCCGGAACACTTCTACGCCGGTGGATCCACCCTCGGCCCGGTCGGCAGCGGACTCGCCATCGCGGGGGACTACGTCTCCGCCGCCACGCTGCTGTCCACCACCGGATCCGTGGCGCTCGCCGGCTTCGACGGCCTCCTGTTCGCCCTGGCCACGGTCGCCTCGCTGGTCCTGGTCATGCGGCTGTTCGCCGAACGCCTGCGCCGCAAAGGGGTGTTCACCCTGGGCGACTTCCTGGCCGACCGGCTGGGCGACAGCTCCGTGCGCCGGGCGCTCGGCGTGGCCACCCTCGTGGTGCTGGCGCCCCTGCTCCTCGTCCAGCTGACCACCGCCGGCCACGTCATGACCTCCATGTTCGGACTGCCCGAAGGCGCCCTCACCGGCTGCACCGTCGCCAGCGGCGCGCTGATGGTCTGCTACTCGGCCTTCGGAGGGATGCGCGGTACCGGCTACATCCAGATCCTCAAGGTGGCCGTCGTCCTGGGAGCCGTCACCCTGCTCGCCGGGCTCGTCCTCGCCCGCTTCGACTGGTCACCCTTCGCCCTCTACGACGCGGCGCGGGCCGGCAGCGGAGCCGGAGCCGCGTACTCCAGGCCGGGACTGCAGTTCGGCCACGGGTTCGTCGGCGCGCTCGACCTCGTCGGCTTCCAGGCCACCCTCGTGCTCGGCGCCGCGTGCATGCCGCACATCATGATGCGGCTGCACCCGATCCGCGACGCCAGGACCGCCCGCGGGGCCGGCCTCTGGGCCGTGGGCCCCGTCGCCCTGCTCTGCGCGGGCATCGTCGTCGTCGGACTCGGCGCGTCCGCGCTGATCGGCCGGGAACTCCTGCGGGCCGCCGACCCGGCCGGGGGCACCGCGCTCCTCATGGTGACCGGCGCCCTCGACCCCGGCGCCGCCGGACCCAGGGACAGCCCGCTGTTCGCACTCGTGGCCTGCGCCGCGTTCGCCACCACCCTCGCCGCGGTCGCCGGGATCACCCTGGCCGCCGCCTCGTCCGTGGCCCGCGACTTCACCCGCACGTCGGGTGCCCAGGGCGAGGGCAAGGCCTCCGGCCGGGAGATCAGGCGCGCACGCTGGGCCGTCGCCGGCATCGGCGCGCTCGCCGTGCTCCTCTCGGCGTACACCCACGACCGCAACCCGCAGGTGCTGCTCTCCCTCTCTTTCGCCGCGGCCGCCTCGGTCCTGCCGCCCGTGCTGCTCCACGCCCTGTTCAACCGGCACTTCGACGCCCGCGGGGTGCGCTGGACGGTGTACGGGACGCTGCCGCTGATCGGGGTCCTGATGGTCCTGTCACCCGCGTTCTCCGGGACGCCCGTCGCCCTCTTCCCCGAGTGGGACTTCCACGTCTTCCCGCTCCAGACCCCCGGCCTCGTCACGATCCCGGTGGGTTTCCTCCTCGGCCTGCTCGGATCCTCGCGGGCGGGGAAGGACGCCCCCGGCGAGCGCCACCGCCACCGGGCGCGCTGGAACGGCCCCGACCGCGCCCGCAGCGACGCCTGAGCGACGGACGGGGCCGCGGCCGGCCGGCCGCGACCCCGTCCGTCGGCCCTCAGAAACCCAGCTCGGCGGTGTGCAGCCGGGCCAGCGCGTCCTTGTCGCCGTCCAGCTCCACCCGCGCGGCATCCTGCCGGCCGGTCGCGAACAGCAGCAGTTCCCCCGGCTCGCCGGTCACCGTCACCACCGGGGCGCCCCTGTGCGCCACCGCGGTCTGCCCGTCCGGCCTGCGCAGGACCAGACCCACCGGGGCCCGCCGGCCCAGCATCCTGGCGGTCCTCTCGGTCCGCGACCACAGCACGTCCGCGAAGACCGGGTCCAGCTCCCGCTGCGACCACTCGGGCTGCGCCCGGCGCACGTCCTCCGCGTGGATGTAGAACTCGACGGTGTTCGCCGCCTCGTCCAGCTGCTTCAGCCCGAAGGGCGACATGCGAGGGGGACCCGTACGGATGAGCTGGATCAGTTCCTCGTACGGCTTCGCCGCGAATTCCGCCTGCACCCGCTCCAGGCGGTTCTTCAGGGCACCCACCAGGATCCCGCCCGCAGCGTCCGCGCGGCGTTCACGCACCACGACGTGGGCGGCCAGGTCACGGGTCCTCCAGCCGTTGCACAGGGTCGGGGCCTCGGGGCCGGCCGCTTCCAACAGGTCGGCGAGCAGGAGACGTTCACGCTTCGCATGGGTCGACATGCCCGCCAGCGTACGACCGCCGCCCCGGGTCCGCCCAGTGGACGCACGGCCCGGCCGCGCCGCCCGGCGCGGCACAATGGGCCCATGACCAGCACGCCCGGCTCCACGCCCGCCAGCAATCTCGACCCGGCCGTCGCGGCGCGCATCAAGCGCGGCCCCGACGGACTCTTCCCCGCGGTCGCCCAGCAGTACGACACCGGCGAGGTGCTCATGCTCGGCTGGATGGACGACGAGGCACTCCACCGCACCCTCACCACGGGCCGCTGCACCTACTGGTCCCGCAGCCGCCAGGAGTACTGGGTCAAGGGCGACACCTCCGGCCACGTCCAGCAGGTGAAGTCCGTCGCCCTGGACTGCGACGCCGACACCGTCCTGGTGAAGGTCGACCAGACGGGTGCCGCCTGCCACACCGGTGCACGCACCTGCTTCGACGAGGACGTCCTCCCGGTCACCACGCCCCGATAGAGTCAGCCGCCATGGATCTCGAGACCTTCCGCAAGCTCGCCGTCGACCGGCGTGTCATCCCCGTCAGCCGCCGGCTCCTCGCGGACGGCGACACCCCGGTCGGGCTCTACCGCAAGCTCGCCGCCGAACGCCCCGGCACCTTCCTGCTCGAATCCGCGGAGAACGGCCGCACCTGGTCCCGCTACTCCTTCGTCGGCGTCCGCAGCTCCGCCACGCTCACCGCGGTCGACGGCCGGGCCCACTGGCTCGGCACGCCCCCCGTCGGCGTCCCCGTCGACGGAGACCCCCTGGAGGCCCTGCGGGCCACCGTCGAGACCCTGCACACCCCGCGGGACCTCGTCGGCGGCGACGGCCTCCCGCCGTTCACCGGCGGCATGGTCGGCTACCTCGGCTACGACGTCGTACGCCGCCTGGAGCGGATCACCGAGCACGGCGGCGACGACCTGAAGCTCCCCGAGCTGACGATGCTGCTCACCTCGGACCTCGCCGTGCTCGACCACGGGACGGGCACCGTCCTGCTGATCGCCAACGCCATCAACCACAACGACCTGGAGACCGGCGTCGACGAGGCGTACGCGGACGCGGTCGCCCGGCTCGACGCCATGGAACGCGACCTGTCCCGGCCGGTCGAGAGCGCCCCCACCGCGCTGCCGCCCTCCGAACTGCCGCCGTACACCGCCCTCTGGGGCGGCCAGGCCTTCATGGACGCCGTCGAGGACGTCAAGGAACGCATCAGGGCCGGCGAGGCCTTCCAGGTCGTGCCCTCCCAGCGCTTCGAGACCCGGTGCACGGCGAGCGCGCTCGACGTCTACCGGGTGCTGCGGGCGACCAACCCGTCGCCGTACATGTACCTCTTCCGCTTCGACGGCTTCGACGTCGTCGGCTCCAGCCCCGAGGCCCTCGTCAAGGTCGAGGACGGACGCGCGATGGTCCACCCGATCGCCGGGACCAGGCACCGCGGAGCCACCCCCCAGGAGGACCAGGCACTCGCCGACGAACTCCTCGCGGACCCCAAGGAACGCGCCGAGCACCTGATGCTCGTCGACCTCGGCCGCAACGACCTGGGCCGGGTCTGCGAGCCCGGCAGCGTCGAGGTCGTCGACTTCATGTCCGTCGAGCGCTACTCCCACGTGATGCACATCGTCTCCACCGTCACCGGACGGGTCGCCGAGGGCCGCACCGCCTTCGACGTCCTCACCGCCTGCTTCCCCGCGGGCACCCTGTCCGGGGCCCCCAAGCCCCGCGCCCTGCAGATCATCGAGGAACTCGAACCCTCCCGCCGGGGCCTGTACGGCGGCTGCGTCGGCTACCTCGACTTCGCCGGGGACTCCGACACCGCCATCGCCATCCGCACCGCCCTGCTGCGCGACGGCACCGCCTACGTGCAGGCCGGCGCCGGCATCGTGGCGGACTCCGACCCCGTCGCCGAGGACGCCGAGTGCCGCAACAAGGCCGCCGCGGTCCTGCGCGCCGTGCATACGGCGAACCGCCTCGGGGACAGTTGAACCGGTAGGGGATAGTGGGGTACGTGAGTGCTGTTCCCGTACCCCAGCCCCGTGCCCGAGCCGCCTCCGCGCCCGACAGCGCGGGGAGCCGCCGGAGCCTGGCGGCCGGCCTGCTCCTCGGGGCGGCCGGCGCCACCGTCGTACTTCTCGCCTCCGGCCAGATCTGGGCCGAGGGCAAGGCCGCCGTCGGCGGCGGCACCCTGCCGCTCAGCGCCGACGGCCAGGACGTCACCGGCCTCCCCGCGGCCCTCGCCGTGGTCGGCCTGGCCGCCCTCGTCGCGGTCTTCGCCGTCCGCGGCGGCGGCCGGCTGGTCGTCGCCGCCCTGCTGGCCCTCAGCGGCCTCGGCGCCGGAGTGAGCGCCTGGGCCGGGGCCTCGGACAGCGCGGCCCTGGACGAGCGCGCCGCGCAGACCACCGGCGACACCGCCGCCACCGTCGACGCCCTCAGCCACACCGCCTGGCCCTACGTCACCGCCGTCGGCGGACTGCTGATCCTGCTCGCCGGGCTCCTCGCCCTGCGCTACGGCAACCGCTGGCCCACCATGTCCGGCCGGTACGAACGCGACGGCACCCCCCGCCCCCGCAAGGCCGCCCGCACAGCCCCGGACCCCGACCGCCCCGAGGAACTGTGGAAGGCACTGGACCGCGGCGAGGACCCGACGCGCGACGCATGACCCCCAGCCTCGTGCCGACCGGCGCGTACGGGACAATGGGACCGAACGTTTTCAAGCAGCGATACCTTCAGCGCAACACCAACTAGGAGCAACTCATGGCGGGCAGCAGCCACGGACACACCCCGGCCGCCTGGACCGGTGTCATCATCTCCTTCATCGGCTTCTGCATCGCGGGCCTCTTCATGGTCTCGGCCAACACGCTCGGCTTCTGGGCCGGCATCGCCGTCATCCTCCTCGGCGGTGTCGTCGGCTACGCGATGAAGATGGCCGGCCTCGGCATGCCGAAGGAGTCCGAGGAGATGGCCGCCGCCAGGGCCCGGGCCTCCCAGGCCCAGATCTCTGCCTGAGCCCGGATCCCCGTCGCGGCCCACCGGGCCGCACCAGGACACGACGCGAGGCGCAGCCCCCGGCGGGCTGCGCCTCTTCGCGTGAGAGGGCACAATCACCGCGTGGACGCCTCAGCCTCTCCCGCAGCCCCCGTCCCGGACCCCGCCGCACCGGGCCGCCCGGTGCCCGCACCGGTCCCGCCCACCAGGCTCCGAAGGCTCGCCGCACCCGCCGGGGTCATGGCGGCCGTCGTCGGCGCCTTCGGCTACGTCGCCACCGTCGACCCCAACGAACCGGGGCACTACCCCGTCTGCCCCCTGCTCCGGCTCACCGGGCTGCTCTGCCCCGGCTGCGGCGGTCTGCGCAGCGCCCACGCCTTCGCGCACGGTGACCTCCTCACCGCGCTCGGTGCCAACGCCGCGGCGGTCGCCGGCTACCTGGTCTTCGCCGTGGTCTGGGTGGTCTGGGCGGTCCGCGCGAGCCGCGGACGCCCGGTGAGGATCGGCCTCGCCCCCGCCCACTGGTGGGCCGTCGGCGCCGTGCTGCTCGCGTTCTCCGTGGTCAGGAACCTGCCCTTCGGCTCGTGGCTGGCACCGTGAATGACCAGGTAGTGGGACGCACGGCCGTCGGATGCGAGGTCTGAGCCCTCCTGCGGATACCATCGTGATGGCTGATCCTGTTCCCATCACCGCTTCGGAAGGGGGCCGCTCGCGTGAGTGTGCTCGACGAGATCATCGACGGCGTACGCGCCGACCTCGCGGAGCGGCAGGCGCGCGTCAGCCTCGACGAGCTCAAGGAACGCGCCGCACGCGCTCCCCAGGCCAAGGACGGGGTCGCCGCGCTGCGTGGCGAGGGCGTCACCGTCATCTGCGAGGTCAAGCGTTCCAGCCCCTCCAAGGGAGCCCTCGCGGCCATCGCCGACCCGGCCGCGCTCGCCGCGGACTACGAGGCCGGCGGAGCGTCCGTCATCTCGGTCCTCACCGAGGAGCGCCGCTTCGGCGGCTCCCTCGCCGACCTCGAGGCCGTCCGCGCCAAGGTCGACATCCCGGTCCTGCGCAAGGACTTCATCGTCACCTCGTACCAGCTCTGGGAGGCACGCGCCTACGGCGCCGACCTCGCCCTGCTGATCGTCGCCGCACTCGACCAGGAGGCTCTCGTCTCGCTGATCGAGCGGGCCGAGTCGATCGGCCTGACGCCGCTCGTCGAGGCCCACGACGAGGAGGAGGCGGAGCGTGCGGTGGACGCCGGGGCGAAGATCATCGGTGTCAACGCGCGCAACCTGAAGGACCTCAAGGTCGACCGTTCCACCTTCGAACGCGTCGCCCCCGAGATCCCCGACCACATCGTCAAGGTCGCCGAGTCCGGTGTCCGCGGCCCGCACGACCTCATCGCGTACGCGAACGCCGGCGCCGACGCCGTGCTCGTGGGTGAGTCCCTGGTCACCGGCCGCGACCCCCGGGCCGCCGTCGCCGACCTGGTCGCCGCCGGCGCCCACCCGGCCCTCCGGCACGGACGGGGCTGACCCCGACCCGTGACCGCCGACCGTCCCCGTACCCGCGTCCGGCCGGGCCTGCGCCCGGCCGCCGCGAGCACGCGTGACCCGCACGCCCCCCTGGCGCGCGGCTGCCGCCCGCGCGGCTGCCGCGCGCCGGCACGGCGGGTGCACGGCCGGCGGGTGCGGTACGTCATCGGTGACGAGCCCGGACAGGTCAACGGGATGCGATGGCGCACGGGGTCCGCGCCGTAGCGAGCCCCGGCCGTCGCCCCGCCCCCGGCGGGATCCGCACGCCCCACCGCACCGACCGTCCACCGGCCGGCGCGGCGCTCCGCCACGGCGCACACGGTGTCATCACCCGTTGCGATTCGAGGAGCACACCGCATGTCGTCCGACTTCTTCATCCCGGACCCCGAGGGTCTGATCCCCAGCGCCGAGGGCTACTTCGGCGCGTTCGGCGGCAAGTTCATCCCGGAGGCGCTCGTCGCCGCCGTGGACGAGGTTGCCGTCGCCTACGACAAGGCCAAGGCCGACCCCGCCTTCGCCACCGAGCTCAACGCGCTGATGGTCGACTACACGGGCCGTCCCAGCGCGCTCACCGAGGTCTCACGCTTCGCCGAGCACGCCGGGGGCGCCCGCGTCTTCCTCAAGCGCGAGGACCTCAACCACACCGGCTCACACAAGATCAACAACGTGCTGGGTCAGGCCCTCCTCACCAAGCGCATGGGCAAGACCCGCATCATCGCCGAGACCGGCGCGGGCCAGCACGGTGTCGCGACCGCGACGGCCTGCGCCCTCTTCGGGCTCGAATGCACCATCTACATGGGTGAGATCGACACCGAGCGGCAGGCGCTGAACGTGGCGCGGATGCGGATGCTCGGCGCCGAGGTCATCGCCGTGAAGTCCGGGTCCCGGACCCTCAAGGACGCCATCAACGAGGCGTTCCGCGACTGGGTCGCCAACGTGGACCGCACCCACTACCTCTTCGGCACGGTCGCCGGACCGCACCCCTTCCCCGCCATGGTCCGCGACTTCCACCGGGTCATCGGGGTCGAGGCCCGCCGCCAGATCCTGGAGCGGGCCGGCCGGCTGCCGGACGCCGCGGTCGCCTGCGTCGGCGGCGGCTCCAACGCCATCGGCCTCTTCCACGCCTTCATCCCGGACGCCGCGGTCCGCCTGATCGGCTGCGAACCCGCCGGCCACGGTGTGGAGACCGGCGAACACGCGGCGACCCTCACCGCGGGGGAGCCCGGCATCCTGCACGGCTCACGCAGCTACGTCCTCCAGGACGACGAGGGCCAGATCACCGAGCCGTACTCCATCTCCGCCGGCCTCGACTACCCGGGCATCGGCCCGGAGCACGCCTACCTCAAGGACGTCGGACGCGGCGAGTACCGGGCCGTCACCGACGACGCGGCGATGCAGGCGCTGCGCCTGCTGTCGCGCACCGAGGGCATCATCCCCGCCATCGAGAGCGCGCACGCGCTGGCCGGGGCCCTCGAAGTCGGGCGGGAGCTCGGGGAGGACGGGCTGATCCTCATCAACCTGTCCGGCCGCGGGGACAAGGACATGGACACAGCGGCCCGCTACTTCGGGCTGTACGACGGAGCCGACGGGGTCGTCGAGGCCGACGTGGCCGACGGAGAGGAAGAGGTCACCAAGTGAGCGGCAACCGGGAACTCCTCGAATCGACACTCGCCCGTGCGGCCTCCGAGGACCGCGCGGCGCTCATCGCCTACCTGCCCGGCGGCTTCCCCACCGTCGACGGCGGGATCGAGGCCGTCAAGGCGGCCGTCGCCGGCGGCGCCGACGTCATCGAGGTCGGCCTCCCGCACAGCGACCCGGTGCTCGACGGACCGGTCATCCAGACCGCCGACGACATCGCGCTGCGCGGCGGCGTCAGGATCGCCGACATCATGCGCACCGTCCGCGAGACGCACGAGGCCACCGGCGCGCCGATCCTCGTCATGACGTACTGGAACCCGATCGACCGCTACGGCGTCGAGCGCTTCACCGCCGAGCTCGCCGAGGCGGGCGGCGCCGGGTGCATCCTGCCCGACCTGCCGGTCCAGGAGTCGGGACTCTGGAGGGAGCACGCCGAGAAGCACTCCCTGGCCACCGTCTTCGTCGTCGCTCCGAGCAGCAAGGACGCGCGCCTCGCCACCATCACGGCGGCCGGCTCCGGCTTCGTGTACGCCTCCTCGCTCATGGGCGTCACCGGCACCCGTGAATCGGTCGGCGAGCAGGCCCAGGACCTCGTACGGCGCACCCGCGCCACCACGGACCTGCCGGTCTGCGTCGGCATCGGCGTCTCCACCGCCGAGCACGCCCAGCAGGTCGCCGGATTCGCCGACGGCGTCATCGTCGGCTCGGCCTTCGTCAAGAGGATGCTCGACGCCCCGGACGAGGCCGCGGGCCTCGCCGCCGTCCGCGCGCTGGCGGCCGAACTGGCCGAAGGCGTTCGAAAGCGCTGACAGCCCGCGTCATCCGTAAGGGTGGACCTGGGACCGGGGAGGCGCTCACGTGCCTCCCCGGTTCGTTTGCGCGGTGTGAGCGAGAAGAACGAAGACCGAAGCAGAGCCGCGCGCGACCGGCTCGTCCAGCGGCGTGAGCAGGACCGTGCGCGTGAGCGCCGCCGCCGGACCCTGATCGTCTCGACCGCCGTGGTGGGGGTCCTGGCGCTGGCCGCCGTGATCGGGGTGATCGCGGCCAACGCCGGCAAGGACGGCGACAGCGAGGCCGGACCCGCCGTCACGCCGTCCGGCGCGCAGGGGGAGGACGGCCTCGCCCTCCAGGTCGGAGCGGACGGCGCACCGTCCACGCTCACCATCTGGGAGGACTTCCGCTGCCCCGTCTGCGCCCAGTTCGAGAACGCCTTCCGTGACACGATCACCGAACTCGCCGACAGCGGCCAGATCAAGGTGGAGTACCACCTGGCCACCATCATCGACGGCAACCTCGGTGGCAGCGGATCGCTGCGCGCGGCCAACGCCGCCGCCTGCGCCCAGGACGTCGGCAGGTTCGCCCCGTACCACGACGTCCTCTACCGCAACCAGCCCGCCGAGACCGACGACGCCTTCGGCGACAACGCGAAGCTGATCGAGCTGGCGGGCAAGGTCAAGGGACTGGACACCCCCGCCTTCCGCAGCTGCGTCGAGGACGGCACACACGACGGGTGGGTCGAGAAGTCGAACAAGGCGTTCACCGAGGGCGGCTTCCAGGGCACACCGACCGCACTCCTCAACGGCGAGCCGATCTTCCCGAAGAAGGGCGACGAACAGATCTCCGTGGCCAACCTCGAGAAGTGGGTGAAGGAGGCCAACAAGGGCAAGAAGCCCGCCACGGTCGGGGCCACGCCCTCACCGTCGTGAGCCGGCCGGCCCGCCCCCGGCGGGTACTCCCGCGGGGGGCCGTTACCCAGAAGTTGCCCGACCGCTTGCCGTACGTCCGGTCAGGCAGGGTAGCGTCGGTCCCGTCATGAACCTTGCCTACATTCCCAGCCCGTCGACCGGCGTGATCGAGCTCGGCCCGATCCCGCTCCGCGGCTACGCGTTCTGCATCATCATCGGTGTCTTCGTCGCCGTCTGGTTCGGCAACAAGCGCTGGGTCGCCCGCGGCGGCCGAGCCGGCACCGTCGCCGACATCGCCGTATGGGCCGTGCCCTTCGGCCTCGTCGGCGGCCGGCTCTACCACGTGATCACCGACTACCAGCTGTACTTCAGCGACGGTGAGGACTGGGTCGACGCCTTCAAGATCTGGGAGGGCGGGCTCGGCATCTGGGGCGCGATCGCGCTCGGCGCCGTCGGAGCCTGGATCGGCTGCCGCAGGCGCGGCATCCCGCTCCCGGCCTGGGCGGACGCCCTGGCCCCCGGTATCGCCTTCGCCCAGGCGATCGGACGCTGGGGCAACTGGTTCAACCAGGAGCTCTACGGCAAGGAGACCGACCTGCCGTGGGGCCTGAAGATCAGCGACGGGGTGAACCGGGTCGAAGGCATCTACCACCCGACGTTCCTCTACGAGTCGCTGTGGTGCGTCGGCGTCGCGTTCCTCGTCATCTGGGCCGACCGCCGCTTCGAGCTGGGACACGGCCGGGCGTTCGCGCTCTACGTCGCCGCCTACTGCACGGGCCGCGGATGGATCGAGTACATGCGGGTCGACGAGGCCCACCACGTGCTGGGCCTGAGGCTCAACGTGTGGACCGCGATCATCGTCTTCGCGCTCGCCGTCACGTACATCGTGATCTCGTCGAAGCTGCGCCCCGGCCGTGAGGAGATCGTCGAACCCGCCGCGGTCGCCCCGTCGGAGGGCACCGAGGGCAAGGACGGTGCGGCGGCCGCCGAAGGAGACACCGGGCAGGCGGACCCGGCCGCGGCCGCTCCCGAGGACGCGGACGCACCCGCGGAGCAGACGCCCGCGGCCGGCGAGGCACCTGAGAAGGCCGACCGGAGCTGACACCCGCAGAGCCCGGAGGGGGCCGCCGGACCGAGAGTCCGGCGGCCCCCTTCGTGTCACCGGCCCAGGCGACGCCGTCCGGCCAGCGCGAGCGTGCGGGTCGCCGTCGCCACGACCGCCGCATCGACGAACCGCCCGTCCGGCAGGGCCTGGGCCCCCGTGCCCCCGGTCCGTGAGGCCTCCAGGACCTGCTCGGCGGCCTCGATCTCACGCGACGTCGGCCGGAACGCCCGCTCGATGACGGGAAGCTGCCGGGGGTGGATCGCCGCCCGGCCCAGCAGGCCCAGGTCCCGGCCGTGCGCGCAGGACGCCCGCAGCCCGGACAGGTCCTTGACGTCGGGGAACACCGACATCACCGGCGGATCGAGCCCCGCAGCCCTGGCGGCGGTCACCACCCGGCTGCGCGCCCAGTCCAGCCCGGAGTCCACCCGTACCCCCAGGTCCGCGCGGAGGTCGGCCTCGCCCAGGGCGACACCGCGCACGGCGTGGTGCGATCCGGCGATCGAGTACGCGTGCTCGATCGCCAGCGCGGACTCCAGCAGCGGGTACAGACCCGTTCCCGGCGCGAGGGCCGCGACATGGTGGACGGAGGCGGCATGGGTGATCTTGGGCAGCCGCATCCCGGACAGCCCGGGGAGCCCCGCCAGGGCCCTCACATCCGCCTCGCCGTGGACCCGGACGTGGACGGGGACCGCGGCGGGATCCACCGTCACGGGATCGGAGAGGAGCTCGGCCGTCGCGGAGCGCGCGTACTCCTTCCGGTCCTGGGCGACCGCGTCCTCCAGATCGACGATCACCACGTCGGCGCCCGAACCGAGTGCCTTGCGGACCACCTCGGGCCGGTCCCCGGGAACGTACAGCCAGGTGAGTGCCACCGCCGGACCGGTCACAGCGCTCCCTCCTCCCGCAGCGCCGCGATCGCGGGCCCGGTGAGACCCAGCTCCGTGAGGATCTCGTCGGTGTCCGCCCCGTGCGGCCGGCCCGCCCAGCGGATCGCCCCCGGTGTCTCCGAGAGGCGGAACAGCACGTTCTGCATACGCAGCGGCCCGAGCTCCGGATCGTCGACCTCGGTGATCGTCCCCAGGGCCCGGTACTGGGGATCCTCCATCACGTCCCGTACGTCGTGGATCGGCGCGATCGCCGCCTCCGCCTTCTCGAAGGCGTCCACAGCCTCCTCCCGGGTGCGCCGCGCGATCCAGTGGCCCACCGCCTCGTCGAGTTCGTCGGCGTGCTCGGCCCGGGTGGTCCCGGCCGCGAACCAGGGCTCCTCGATCAGCTCCGGGCGTCCCACCAGACGCATCACCCGCTCCGCGACCGACTGGGCGGACGTCGACACGGCCACCCAGTGGCCGTCCGCGGTGCGGTAGGTGTTGCGCGGGGCGTTGTTGCGCGAGCGGTTGCCCGTCCGGGGCTGGACGTACCCGAGCTGGTCGTACCAGAGGGGCTGCGGCCCGAGCACCGTCAGGATCGGCTCGATGATCGCCATGTCCACCACCTGTCCGGCGCCGGTGCGGTCCCGTCCCGCCAGGGCGGTCATCACCGCGTACGCGGTGGCCAGCGCCGCGATCGAGTCGGCGAGCCCGAACGGCGGCAGGGTCGGCGGACCGTCCGGCTCCCCGGTGACGGCGGCGAAGCCGCTCATGGCCTCGGCGAGGGTGCCGAAGCCGGGCCGGTGCGCGTAGGGGCCGGACTGCCCGAAGCCGGTGACCCGGGCCAGCACCAGCCGCGGGTTGACAGCCCGCAGCTCCTCCCAGCCCAGCCCCCAGCGCTCCAGGGTGCCGGGCCGGAAGTTCTCCACGACCACGTCCGTCTCGGCGGCCAGGCGCAGCAGCACGTCCCGCCCGCCCGGCGACGACAGGTCCAGGGTCAGGGTCCGCTTGTTGCGGCCCAGCAGCTTCCACCACAGGCCGACGCCGTCCTTCGCGGGGCCGTGGCCGCGTGAGGGGTCGGGCTTGCCCGGGTGCTCGACCTTGACCACCTCGGCGCCGAAGTCCCCGAGCATGGTGGCCGCGAGCGGCCCGGCGAACAGGGTGGCGAGGTCCAGTACCCGCAGACCGGTGAGCGGCCCCTTCTCCACGGCACTCATGAGGCGTCGATCTCCTCGCGGTAGGGCATGGAGGTGGAGGCGCCGTGCCGCTGCACGCAGAGCGCGGCGGCCTTCGACGCCCACGCCACCGCGTCCGGGGCCGCTCTTCCCTCACCCAGTGCCACGGCCAGCGCGCCGACGAAGGTGTCCCCGGCGCCGGTGGTGTCGACGACGGAGACCCGGTGGGCGGGGAGGAGGACCGGTTCGCTGCCCCGGGCGGCATGGAGGCAGCCCTTCCCGCCCAGGGTGATCACGACCTCGGGGACCTGGCGCAGGAGCAGCTGGGCGGCCGCGTGCGGTTCCACCTTGCCGGTCAGCCTCGCCGCCTCGTGCTCGTTGGGGACGAGCAGGTCGACCGCGTCCAGGAGCTCGGGGGGCAGCGGCTGTACGGGGGAGGGGGTGAGGATCGTGCGTACCCCGCGGGCCCGCGCGGCGCGTGCCGCCTCGGTCACCGTGGCGAGGGGGAGTTCCAGCTGGAGCAGCAGCAGGTCGGCCTGGGTGACGGCGGCCCTGTCGCCCGGGCCGAGCGAGGTCATGGTGCCGTTCGCGCCGGGGATCACCACGATCGCGTTGGAACCATCGTCGTCGACGACGATGTGCGCCGTGCCGCTCGGTCCGGCGACGGTGTGCAGGAGTTCGGTGTCCACGCCGGCGTGGTCGAGGTTCGCCCGGAGCGCCGAGCCGAACTCGTCGGTCCCCACCGCTCCGATCATCACCACCCGGCCCCCCGCGCGCGCCGCGGCGAGTGCCTGGTTCGCCCCCTTGCCGCCGGGAACCGTACGGAACTCCCGTCCGGTCACGGTCTCCCCGCGCCCGGGTGCCCGGGCCACGTAGGCGACCAGGTCCATGTTGGTGCTGCCGAGCACCGCGATCGCTGTCATGGGCGGCGTACCTCCTGATAGGTCAGTTCCGCGAGGGTGTCGAAGCCGATGGTGCCGAAGCCGGCCACGGACGTGGCGAGACGGTTCTTCAACGGTGCCGTCCACCGGTCGGGGAGCGCCGACGCCCGCCCGGCCAGCAGACCCGCCAGCGAACCGGCGGTCGCGCCGTTGGAGTCCGTGTCCCAGCCGCCGGACACGGCGAGGCAGACGGAGCGCGAGAAGTCACCGTCCGCACGGGTGAGGGCGGCGGCCAGCAGCGCCGCGTTGGGCAGGACGTGCACCCAGTGGTGGGTGGACGCGTAGGCCGCGTGGAGCCGGTCCACGACGGCGTCGAAGTCCGCCTCCGCACGGGCCGCCCCGATGCCCAGCCGCACCGCGTGCGCGTACCTCGACCGGGGCGGCACCACCCGCAGCCCGGCCGCCAGACAGCCGTGCACGTCCGTCTCACCGCCCGCGGCCTGCGCCAGGGCGGCGGCCGTGAACATCGCCCCGTACACGCCGTTGGCCGTGTGGGTGAGGACCGCGTCCCGGTGCGCCTGCTCGGCGGCGGCGCCCGGGTCGCCCGGGTGGACCCAGCCGTGCACGTCGGCCCGGATCTGGGCACCGATCCACTCCCGGAACGGGTTGCGCCGCACAGCGGTCCGGGGCGGCTCGACACCGTCCAGGAGATTGCGGTACGCCACGCGCTCCGCGGTGAAGACACGGCCCGCAGGCAGCTCGTCGAGCCAGAGCCGGGCGAGGTCGGCGGTGCTGAATCCGTGGCCGTACCTCTGGAGCAGCAGCACGGTCAGCAGCGGGTGGTCGAGGTCGTCGTCCTCCGGCATCCCGTCGATGTTCTCGGCGAGGGATGTCGGTGCCGAGCGACGGTTCCAGGGATGGGCGGCGGCCAGCCCGGCCGGGAGCCCCCGTGCGGTGAACCAGGTCCGCAGGGGCCAGTTCCCGGTGGCGCGCGCCAGGGCGCGGATCCCCTGCAGGGGCAGCTTCTCGACGGGTTTGCCGAGCAGGCAGCCGGCCGCCCGCCCGAGCCAGGCCGCGTGGAGCCGGTCGCTGTCGAGGGGGACGGGGCGGCCCGGGGGCGCCGGCCAGCGCGGGCAGGCCGCCCGGATCGAGGGCAGGTCCGTCGGCTCGTCCGCGGCCGAGGGGACGTCCAGGGACGCCAGCTCGTCCAGCAGCTCCTCGGCGAGCGCGCGCAGCCGACCCGGGGCCGGGGGATCGGAGGCGCCCGCCCGGTCGGGCGCGGGGTGGCCGCCCGCCGCGTGCCAGCGCCGCTCCACGTCTCCGGCGTCGCGGCCGTCCTGCGCGGCCTGGCGCAGTTCGTGGCCGATCAGGTCCTCGGGCTGGACCCAGGACACGCGGACGGTCACCGCTCGTCGCCCGCCAGCCCGGCGAAGGCGGCCTCGTGCGCGCGGCGGCGGACCACGTCACGGGCGAACACCTCGCGCGCGACCTCGGCCAGCGCCGCGGCAGGGGCGTGCAGGTCCAGGCGGCTCGCCTCGGCGACCGTCTTCACCCAGTCCACCGGGATCGCCTGCTCCCCGTGGAGCGCACCCGCGATCGCCCCGCCCATCGTGGCGATGGAGTCGCAGTCGCGGCCGTAGTTGACCGCGCCCAGCACCGTGCGGCGGTAGTCGCCGTCCCCCACCAGGAGCATGCCCAGCGCGATCGGCAGCTCCTCGATCGAGTGCAGCCGGGAAGGCCGCCTCGCGCCGAGCGAGGGGTCCCGGTAGTGGGGGCCCACCGTGTCGAACGGGGCGACCGCCTCTCGCAGCGGGACCAGAGCCGACTCGGTGTCGGTGTGGCGGGCGGCCACCTCGCAGACCGACTCGATCGCCGCCCGGGTGCCGTCCTTGGCGAGCGCCAGGGCGGTCTCGACGACGGAGCCGGGCGTGGCGCCCGGGGCGCACGCCGCGGCGACACAGGCGGCCAGCACCCCGGCCGCCTCCCGGCCGTACGAGGACTGGTGCGCCCCCGCGACGTCCAGGGCCTCACGGTAGGCGGCCTCCGGGTTCCCGGCGTTCACCAGGCCGACCGGGGCCATGTACATCGCGGCCCCGCAGTTGACGATGTTGCCCGAGCCCGCCTCCCGGGGGTCGGCGTGGCCGTAGTGCAGCCGGGTGACGATCCACTTCTCGGCGAGGAAGATCCGCTGGAGGGGCAGCGCCTCCGCCTCCAGCTCCGGGATCCAGCGCGGACGCGACATCAGGTCGGGGACGAGGTGCTCGGCGACCGCGTACGCGTCGAGGTGGTCGCGAACGGTCTCGTAGACCCGGATGAGCGCGTGGGTCATCAGGGTGTCGTCGGTGACGTGCCCGTCCCCCTTGTGGTACGGGGCGATGGGGCGGGCGGTGCGCCAGTCGTCGCCGTACCAGGGGCCGACGACGCCGGTCACCCTGCCGCCGTGGCGCTCCGCGATCTGCTCGGGCGTCCAGCCTTCGACCGGGCCGCCGAGCGCGTCCCCGACGGCGGCGCCGACGAGCGCGCCGGTGACGCGTTCATCCAGGGTGAGCGTCGTGGTGGGTGTGCCGGCCGCGAACGGTCCGGATGTTTTGTGTGTCATGCCCGAATTGTCCACCCGGGGTGGCTGGTTCCGTGGCTGCGAGGAGCCCGGCGAGTTCCACGAGATCCGTACCCGCGAGCCGGGGCAGAGCGCACCCGGCCAGCGTCCGGCACGCCTCCCGCCAGCCCGCCGGTACGCACGCCGAGCCGCCCAGCACCCCGGTCAGCGCCCCGGCGAGGGCCGGCGCCGAGTCCGCCACCCGGGAGAGGCACGCTGCGGCGGGGACGGCCTGTGTGATCTCGCCCCTGGCGGCGGTCGCGAGAGCCAGCGCCACCGGTACGGTCTCCGCCGCGGCGATCCCGTAGCTGTAGACGTGGTCGACGATCTGATGCTCCAGCACGGGCACCAGCGCGAACGCGCCGGCCGCCTCACCGGCGAAGTCACGGGCCAGCCGCACGGCGTGCACGGCGTTCCGGGCGATCTCGGTGCCCTCGGGAAGGCGGTCGAGCGCGGCGTTCACCGCCGTGTCGACGTCCGCCCCGGCGAGAGCCTCGGCGACGGCGGCGGCGATCGCCCGCGCACCGTGCACCCCGTCACCGTCCTGGGTGTACCGGGCGTCGAACTCGGCGAGCTCCGCCGCCGCCGCGGGATCCCCGGGATGCACGACCGCGAGCACCGCCGCCCGCACGCAGGCCGCGTCGTCGAAGTAGTGCGGGTTGTCATGCCCCGTGGCGGGAGGTCGCAGACCCGCCGCCAGGTTCCCGAGCCCGGCGCGTACGGAGATCCGGGCCCTCAGCGGCAGGACGGCCGACTCCACCTCGGGTGCCCGGGCGCTGGCCGCGGCCACCTGCGCGGCCAGCGCGTGCCACGCCCGGTCGACGGCGTCCCGCATCCCGTGGCCGGGGGAGTGGCCGTCGGCGGCCGCCAGCACGGTGCGGGCCGCGAACGCGGCCCACTCGGCGTCGTCGGACGGCCCCAGGCGCAGCGGTTCGGGCGGCTGGTTGAGTGCGATCGGCACGGGCAGCGTCGTGGTCGCGTTCTGCTCCGCGAAGGTGTCCAGCTCCCGGGTGAGGCGCCTGGTCCACTCCGGCATCCGGGCGGCCCGGTGCCGTGCGGCGGGCCATCCGGCGGCGTCCCCTGCCGCCAGCCCCAGCAGCAGCCCCTCGATCCTGGCCCGCCTCGCGGTAGCCGCCCGGTCGCCGGCCGCGCTCGCGGCGGGCCGCTCCCCGGCGATCCGGACGGCCACCCGGGGGCCGGCCCCGGGCGGGGCGGCGGTGACGTCCTGGGCGGGGCGCCCGGCCCCGGTCACCGCGCGTCCCGCCGTGCGCCGTGACCGGCGGCCCCGGCGCCGGAGGTCTCCCGGACCGGCACCGTCCGCTCCTCGCCGGGCCCGGCCGCCGGCCTCCCGAGCCGCGGCACCCCGGCGGTGTCCCCGCCCGGCGGATCCTCCCCGTCGTCCGGTGTCAGCAGCTCCGCGATGTCCAGCACGTGGTACCCCCGCATCGACGGCAGACAGCTGCCCCGTACCGGTCCGATCGCCGACGCCCAGTCGCGGGGGATCGCCGACGCCCCGTGCAGCGCTCCGGCCAGTGCCCCCGCCACCGCAGCCGTCGTGTCGGCGTCCCTGCCCATGTTCACCGCGGTCAGCACCGCCGTACGGAAGTCACCGCGCGCCGCCGTGAGCGCGCCGAAGGCGAGGCCCACCGCCTCCGGCGCCAGGTCCGTCCACGGATAGCCGCCGATCACCACCGCCGAGCGCACCGCACGCTCCGCCGCCGGTCCGTCCGGGTGCGGGCGCTGCGCCGCCGTCACCGCACGGCGCAGCGAGCGCGCCGTCCAGGAGTCCATCGGCACGACCGAGAGCGCGGCGGCGATCACGGAGGCGAGTCCGGCCCCGACCATCGCGGCGGCCACACCAGCGGCGACGGCCTGGCCGCCGTAGATGCCCTCGCCGTCGTGGCTGACCTGCCCGTCCACCGCCACCAGGCGGGCGGCCTCGGCGGGCCTCCCGGCGGCGAACACCCCGAAGGGGGCCGCGCGCATCGCGAGACCGTCGCTCCACGCGTGCCGGTGCTGGGCCGAGATGGGGGCGGCCAGCCCACGCCGCAGATTCTCCAGCGTGCCGCGCTCGCTGAACCCGGCCCCCCGGAACGGTCCCTCGTCCAGGTCGGCGATCCAGTGGTGCCAGGCCCGCTCCACATGGGCGACGGTGAGAGCCGACCCGTGCCTGGCCAGCAGCAGCCCCGAGAAGATCGCGTACTCCGTGTCGTCCGTCCCCGCCGGATCGTCGCTGACGAAGCCCTCGATACGGCCCCAGCGGCGGCGGATCTCGGACGGCCGCAGATTCTCCGCCGGGGCGCCCAGCGCGTCCCCCACCGCGAGCCCCAGCATTGCCCCCCGTGCCCGGTCGCCCGGACCGTCCGCCCTCTGCTCCATCGTGCCGACCCTTCGCTCCGAACCGGTTCCACCGGATATGCGAGGTTTCCCCGATCGCCGCCGGGAGAGGCGCGCACTTCGTACAAATCGACCGGTCGGGTGAGTGCGCCGAGGCGGGTAAGTACGGCCTTCCTTGCTGGCGGGAGCCCGTTTTCGTGCGTACTTTCGACGGTGCGGAGCGGAGGAACTACCACGGGGCCCGCTCCCGGACAAGGGGAGAGCTGTGTCCATCATCGAGACCGACGCCGTACTGCACGAGGCGCACCGCGACAACCACACCCACCGGGATGTCAACGGCGGCTGGCTGCGGCCCGCGGTGTTCGGCGCCATGGACGGGCTCGTCTCCAACCTCGCGCTCATGACGGGTGTCGCCGGAGGCGCGGTCTCCCAGCAGACCGTCGTCATCACCGGCCTCGCGGGACTCGCCGCGGGCGCCTTCTCCATGGCTGCGGGGGAGTACACGTCCGTCGCGTCGCAGCGCGAACTCGTCGAGGCCGAGCTCGACGTCGAACGCCGTGAGCTGCGCAGGCACCCCAAGGACGAGATGCGTGAACTCGCCGCGCTCTACGAGTCGCGAGGTGTGGAGCCCGCCCTCGCCCAGGAGGTCGCACGCCAGCTCTCCAGAGACCCGGAGCAGGCGCTGGAGATACACGCCCGCGAAGAGCTGGGCATCGACCCGGGCGACCTGCCCTCGCCGCTCGTCGCCGCCGTCTCCTCCTTCGGCGCCTTCGCCCTCGGCGCCCTGCTCCCCGTGCTGCCCTACCTCCTGGGCGCCGGACAGCTCTGGCCCGCGGTGCTGCTCTCCCTCGCCGGCCTGTTCGGGTGCGGCGCGGTGGTGGCGAAGGTGACCGCCCGCAGCTGGTGGTTCAGCGGGGCCCGCCAGCTCCTGCTCGGCGGAGCCGCCGCCGCGGTCACCTACGGCCTCGGCACCCTTTTCGGCGTCGCCGCAGGCTGACGGCCCGTGAGGGGCCCCACGGGCCCGGGCGGGCATGCGCGGCGCGCCCCCCGTGTTGCCACCGTGTGACGTACGTCTTGGCGCATGTCACTGGGCTGGGGGCCGCGGCCCCCTTAAAGTGAGACCCTATGCAGTGCTACACATAAGTAGCCGTTACCCAGCGGTTTCGAATCCATGACCACTGGGCAAGAGCCGTAGACATCGCGGGCAACGACGCCTGCGCTCTGCGGTTTCCCCGGACGATGATCCACAAGGCTCCGTCCGATCGTGACCCACTCGCACCGCGACTCCGCGGTGTCCGCATGATGGAACGGACTATTCGCTTTTTGAGAAGCGTTCCATCATGTAACCTGCACGAAATTTCGCAGAGGGCCAGCGTCGTCCCTCGGCACAGCACATGCCACGACGACGACGGGAGAGCCGATGCGTTCCGACGCCTGGTCGCCCATGGACGGTCGCCCTGTCCAGCAGGGGATGTACGACCCCCGTAACGAGCACGACGCCTGTGGTGTCGGGTTCGTGGCCACTCTGACCGGTGTGGCCAGCCATGAGCTGGTCGAGCAGGCGCTGACCGTACTGCGCAATCTCGAACACCGCGGAGCCACCGGATCCGAGCCCGACTCCGGCGACGGCGCCGGAATCCTCCTCCAGATCCCGGACGCCTTCCTCCGCGAAGAGGTCGCCTTCGAGCTCCCCGACGCCGGCTCCTACGCCGTCGGCATCGCGTTCCTCCCCGCGGACGACGCCACCGCCGCGGTCCAGCGCATCGAGAAGATCGCCGCCCAGGAGGGCCTCGACGTCCTCGGCTGGCGCGAGGTCCCCGTCACGCCGGACATCCTCGGCAACGGCGCCCGCGCCACCATGCCCGAGTTCCGCCAGGTGATCGTCGCCGACGGCACCAGCACCGGCATCGTGCTGGACCGCAAGGCCTTCGCCCTGCGCAAGCGCGCCGAGCGCGAGGCAGGGGTGTACTTCCCCTCGCTCTCCGCCCGCACCATCGTCTACAAGGGCATGCTCACCACCGGGCAGCTGGAGCCGTTCTTCCCGGACCTCTCCGACCGCCGCTTCGCCACCGCGGTCGCGCTGGTCCACTCCCGCTTCTCCACCAACACCTTCCCGAGCTGGCCGCTCGCCCACCCGTACCGCTTCGTCGCGCACAACGGCGAGATCAACACGGTCAAGGGCAACCGCAACTGGATGCGGGCCCGCGAGTCCCAGCTCGCCTCGGACCTCTTCGGCACCGAGAACCTCGACCGGATCTTCCCCGTCTGCACCCCCGACGCCTCCGACTCGGCGTCCTTCGACGAGGTGCTGGAACTCCTCCACCTCGGCGGCCGCTCGCTGCCGCACTCCGTGCTGATGATGGTCCCCGAGGCATGGGAGAACCACGCCTCCATGGACCCGGCCCGCCGCGCGTTCTACCAGTACCACGCGACGATGATGGAGCCCTGGGACGGCCCGGCGTGCGTCACCTTCACCGACGGCACCCAGGTCGGCGCGGTCCTCGACCGCAACGGTCTGCGCCCCGGCCGCTACTGGGTCACCGACGACGGCCTCGTCGTCCTCTCCTCCGAGGTCGGCGTCCTCGACATCGACCCCGCCAAGGTCGTCCGCAAGGGCCGCCTGCAGCCCGGCCGGATGTTCCTCGTCGACACCGCCGAGCACCGCATCATCGAGGACGACGAGATCAAGGCGTCCCTCGCAGCCGAGCAGCCCTACGCCGAGTGGCTGGAGACCGGCGAGATCGAGCTCGAGGACCTCCCCGAGCGCGAGCACGTCGTCCACACCCACGCCTCGGTCACCCGCCGCCAGCAGACCTTCGGCTACACCGAGGAAGAGCTCCGCGTCCTCCTCGCCCCGATGGCCCGCACCGCCGGCGAACCCCTCGGCTCGATGGGGACCGACTCGCCGATCGCCGCGCTCTCCGAGCGCCCCCGGCTGCTCTTCGACTACTTCACCCAGCTGTTCGCCCAGGTCACCAACCCGCCGCTGGACGCCATCCGCGAGGAGCTCGTCACCTCGCTGCGCTCCACGATCGGCCCCCAGGGCAACATCCTGGAGCCGACCGCCGCGACGTGCCGAAACGTCACGCTGCCGTTCCCGGTGATCGACAACGACGAGCTCGCCAAGCTGATACACATCAACGCCGACGGCGACATGCCGGGCATGAAGGCCGCCACCCTGGCCGGCCTCTACCGCGTCAGCGGCGGCGGCGACGCCCTGGCCGCCCGCATCGAGGAGATCTGCGCCGAGGTCGACGCGGCCATGGAGGACGGCGCACGCCTCATCGTCCTCTCCGACCGCCACTCCGACGCCGAGCACGCGCCGATCCCGTCGCTGCTCCTCACCTCGGCCGTCCACCACCACCTCATCCGCACCAAGCAGCGCACCCAGATGGGCCTGCTGGTCGAGGCCGGGGACGTCCGCGAGGTCCACCACGTCGCCCTCCTCATCGGTTACGGCGCCGCCGCCGTCAACCCGTACCTCGCGATGGAGTCCGTCGAGGACCTCGTCCGCGCCGGCACGTTCATCGAGGGCATCGAGCCCGAGCTGGCCATCCGCAACCTGATCTACGCCCTCGGCAAGGGCGTCCTCAAGGTCATGTCGAAGATGGGCATCTCCACCGTCGCGTCCTACCGCGGCGCCCAGGTCTTCGAGGCCGTCGGCCTCGACGAGGCCTTCGTCGCCCAGTACTTCAACGGCACCGCCACCAAGATCGGCGGCGCCGGCCTCGACGTCGTCGCCAAGGAGGTCGCCGCCCGCCACGCCAAGGCGTACCCCGCCTCCGGCATCTCCGCCTCGCACCGCGCGCTGGAGATCGGAGGCGAGTACCAGTGGCGCCGCGAGGGCGAGCCGCACCTCTTCGACCCCGAGACGGTCTTCCGCCTCCAGCACGCCACCCGCAACCGCCGGTACGACATCTTCAAGAAGTACACCGGGCGGGTCAACGAGCAGTCCGAGCGCCTCATGACGCTCCGCGGACTCTTCGGCTTCAAGGGCGGATCGCGCTCCCCGATCTCCATCGACGAGGTCGAGCCCGCGTCCGAGATCGTCAAGCGCTTCTCCACCGGCGCGATGTCCTACGGCTCGATCTCGCAGGAAGCCCACGAGACGCTTGCCATCGCCATGAACCAGCTCGGCGGGAAGTCCAACACCGGCGAGGGCGGCGAGGACGCCGAGCGCCTGTACGACCCGGCACGCCGCTCGTCCATCAAGCAGGTGGCCTCCGGCCGCTTCGGTGTGACCAGCGAATACCTCGTCAACGCCGACGACATCCAGATCAAGATGGCCCAGGGCGCCAAGCCCGGTGAGGGCGGCCAGCTGCCCGGCCACAAGGTCTACCCGTGGGTCGCCAAGACCCGGCACTCCACCCCGGGCGTCGGCCTGATCTCGCCCCCGCCGCACCACGACATCTACTCCATCGAGGACCTGGCTCAGCTGATCCACGACCTCAAGAACGCCAACCCGGCGGCCCGCATCCACGTGAAGCTGGTCTCCGAGGTGGGCGTGGGTACCGTCGCCGCGGGTGTCTCCAAGGCGCACGCGGACGTCGTCCTCATCTCCGGCCACGACGGCGGAACGGGCGCGTCGCCGCTGACCTCCCTGAAGCACGCGGGCGGCCCCTGGGAGCTCGGCCTCGCCGAGACCCAGCAGACCCTGCTGCTCAACGGCCTGCGCGACCGCATCGTCGTCCAGACCGACGGCCAGCTCAAGACCGGCCGCGACGTCGTCATCGCCGCGCTGCTCGGCGCCGAGGAGTTCGGTTTCGCGACCGCGCCGCTCGTCGTCTCCGGCTGCGTCATGATGCGCGTCTGCCACCTCGACACCTGCCCCGTCGGCATCGCCACCCAGAACCCGGTCCTGCGTGACCGCTTCTCCGGCAAGGCCGAATACATCGTCAACTTCTTCGAGTTCATCGCCGAAGAGGTCCGCGAGATCCTCGCCGAGCTCGGCTTCCGCACGATCGAGGAGGCCGTCGGCCACGCCGAACTCCTCGACACCGACCGGGCCGTCACCCACTGGAAGGCCCAGGGCCTGGACCTCGAGCCCCTCTTCCACGTGCCCGACCTCCCCGAGGGCGCGGTGCGCCACCAGATCGCGGAGCAGGACCACGGACTGGCCAAGGCCCTCGACAACGAGCTGATCAGGCTCGCCGCCGACGCCCTCGGCGCCGACAGCCCCGAGGCCGCCCAGCCCGTCCGGGCCCAGGTCGCGATCCGCAACATCAACCGCACCGTCGGCACCATGCTCGGCCACGAGGTGACCAAGAAGTTCGGTGGCGCGGGCCTGCCCGACGACACCATCGACATCACCTTCACCGGCTCCGCCGGCCAGTCCTTCGGTGCCTTCGTCCCCCGCGGCGTGACCCTGCGCTTGGAGGGCGACGCCAACGACTACGTCGGCAAGGGCCTCTCCGGCGGCCGTGTCGTCGTCCGCCCGGACCGCGGCGCCGACCACCTCGCCGAGTACTCCACCATCGCCGGCAACACCATCGGCTACGGCGCCACCGGCGGCGAGCTGTTCCTCCGCGGCCGGACCGGCGAGCGCTTCTGCGTCCGCAACTCCGGTGCCACCGTCGTCTCGGAGGGCGTGGGCGACCACGGCTGCGAGTACATGACCGGTGGACACGCCGTCGTGCTCGGCGAGACCGGACGCAACTTCGCGGCCGGTATGTCCGGCGGTATCGCGTACGTCGTCGACCTCGACCTCGACAACGTCAACACCGGCAACGCCGCAGCCGTCGAAGCCCTCGACGACACCGACAAGCAGTGGCTGCACGACGTCGTGCGCCGCCACCAGGAGGAGACCGGTTCCACGGTCGCCGAGAAGCTGCTGGCCGACTGGGACACCGCGGTCACCCGCTTCAGCAAGATCATCCCGTCCACCTACAAGGCAGTGCTCGCCGCCAAGGACGCCGCTGAGCTCGCCGGTCTCTCCGAGCAGGAGACCACCGAGAAGATGATGGAGGCGGCGACCAATGGCTGACCCCAAGGGCTTCCTGACCACCGGACGCGAGGTCGCCGAGACCCGCCCGGTCGGCGAGCGCGTCAAGGACTGGAACGAGGTCTACGTTCCGGGATCGCTGCTGCCGATCATCAGCAAGCAGGCCGGGCGCTGCATGGACTGCGGCATCCCGTTCTGCCACAACGGCTGCCCGCTCGGGAACCTGATCCCCGAGTGGAACGACTACGCCTACCGCGAGGACTGGACCGCCGCGTCCGAGCGCCTGCACGCCACGAACAACTTCCCGGAGTTCACGGGCCGCCTGTGCCCCGCCCCGTGCGAGTCGGCGTGCGTCCTCGGCATCAACCAGCCCGCCGTCACCATCAAGAACGTCGAAGTCTCCATCATCGACAAGGCGTGGGACAGCGGCGACGTCACCCCGCAGCCGCCCGAGCGGCTCTCCGGCAAGACCGTCGCCGTCATCGGCTCCGGCCCGGCCGGACTCGCCGCCGCCCAGCAGCTGACCCGGGCCGGCCACACCGTCGCCGTCTACGAGCGCGCGGACCGCATCGGAGGACTCCTCCGCTACGGCATCCCCGAGTTCAAGATGGAGAAGTCCCACATCAACCGCCGCATCGAGCAGATGCGCGCGGAGGGCACCAAGTTCCGTACGGAGGTGGAGATCGGCAAGGACCTCGACGCCGCCAAGCTCCGCCGCCGCTACGACGCGGTCGTCATCGCCGCCGGTGCCACCGTCTCCCGCGACCTGCCCGTCCCGGGCCGCGAGCTGAACGGCGTGCACTTCGCGATGGAGTACCTCCCGCTCGCCAACAAGGTGCAGGAGGGCGACCTGACGGTCTCCCCGATCACCGCCGAGGGCAAGCACGTCGTCGTCATCGGCGGCGGCGACACCGGCGCCGACTGCGTCGGCACCGCCCACCGCCAGGGCGCGGCCTCCGTCACCCAGCTGGAGATCATGCCCAAGCCGGGCGAGGAGCGGAACGCCAACCAGCCCTGGCCGACCTTCCCCATGCTCTACAAGGTCACCTCCGCGCACGAGGAGGGCGGCGAGCGGGTCTACTCCGTCTCCACCACCCACTTCGAGGGCGACGAGGACGGCAACGTCCAGTCCCTGCACCTCATCGAGGTGGAGTTCAAGGACGGCAAGCTGGAGCAGAAGGCCGGAACCGAGCGCGTCATCCCGGCCCAGCTCGTCACCCTGGCCATGGGCTTCACCGGCACCGACCAGGCCAACGGCCTCGTCCAGCAGTTCGGCCTCGACCTCGACGAGCGCGGCAACATCGCCCGCGACGAGGACTACGCGACCAACGTCGACGGCGTCTACGTCGCCGGTGACGCGGGCCGCGGCCAGTCCCTCATCGTGTGGGCCATCGCCGAGGGCCGCTCCGCGGCACGCGGCGTGGACCGCTACCTGACCGGGGCCAGCGCACTGCCCGCCCCGATCCGCCCGACGGACCGTTCCCTGATGGTCTGACCTCGGCACACAGACGTCCCGTACAACGGCGTACGGAACTGAACGCGGCGCCCGCCCCCGTCCCCGACCGGACATGGGGCGGGCGCCGCGGCGTGAGCCGGGCCCTCCCTCCCGTACGTCAGACCGTCAGCGCCAGCGCGCACACGGCCGCCAGCGTGCCCGTCACCGACAGCACCAGCCCCGTCCCGACGAACCGCCCCAGGGCGATCCTCGTCCCCTGCCACCGGCACCGCTCGAACCACAGCAGCGTCGCCAGCGACGCCCACGGAGTGACGAGAGGCCCCACGTTCACCCCGATCAGCAGAGCGAGCAACTGCCCCTGGTTCCCCGCCGGAACGACCGCCTCGCCCGCCAGATACGCCGGCAGGTTGTTCAGGACGTTCGCCACGCCTGCCCCCACGGCCGCGGACCGCAGCATCCCGAGGAAGCCGTCGTCCGTCCCCAGCAGGGACTCCAGCAACTCGTGCAGACCGTGCGCGTCGACCGTCTGCACCACCAGGAACATCCCGGGCACCAGCACCAGAAGCCGCCACGGCACCAACGACAGCCGCAACTCCCCGGGCCGCCGTACCGCGAACGCCACCACCACGACGATCATCGCGGTCAGCGACGCCGACCACAGCGGAACGTCGGCCACCAGGATCGCCAGCAGGAATCCCACGCACGCCACCGCGCAGACCCGCAGCAGCAGCGGATCCTCCGCCACCGGCGCACCGGGAGGGACGTAACGGTCGGCGCCGCGCCTGCCGCGACGCCAGTAGAAGACCCACAGGCACACCGCGGTCATACCGATCGCCGCGAGCTGCGGCAGCCACATCACCGCCGCGAGCCCCGACGGCGAGAGCGCCACCCGGTCGGCCGCCAGCAGATTCGTCAGGTTCGACACGGGGAGCAGCAGACTCGCCGTGTTGGCCAGCCACACCGTCGTCATCGCCAGCGGCACCGCCGCGATCCCCACCCGACCGGCCAGCGCCAGCATCACCGGGGTGAGCAGCACCGCCGTGGTGTCCAGGTTCAGCGTGATCGTGGTCAGCGACGCGAACAGCACGCACAGGCCGAACAGCAGCGGATAGCGTCCCCGCCCCGCCCGTGCCACCCACGCCGCGACCACGTCGAAGACCTGGGCCCGGCCCGTCAGCTCCGCCATCACGATCACCGTGCCCAGGAACGCCAGCAGCGGGCCCACACGCCGCATCTCCTCGGCGGCGGGCTCCGACGGCAGCAGCCCCGTCACCACCGCGAGCAGCCCCAGGACCAGCAGACCGGCCGCGAGCCAGTCGAGCGGATGCAGCCGCCGGAGGAAGCGGCCGGGGCCACTCCCCGGACCCCGGCCCTCGAGGGCCGTACCCGCGGGTTCCCCCGCCGATGAATCTCTTGCCATGCGGTGATGATCCCAGAGCGCCGCCCCACACCCGCCACCTGCGGGTTCACCGCCGCACCGGGTCGCCCGGGCTCCTCGGCACCCGGACCCCTCGCCGTGTCAGAGCACTCCGGTCAGCAGCGCCGTCCGTACGGTGACCACGGCGGCCAGCAGCACCACCAGCACCACCCCGCCGGCGGCCTGAACGGCCGACGTCCGCAGCCTCGCCGGGGCGTACGCGAGCCCGTAGGTGACCAGGCCACCCGTCAGCAGTCCGCCGAGGTGCCCCTCCCACGACGTGAACGCCGCCGAGATCACCAGCCACAGCAGGAATCCCGCCATGAAACGGTTGACCGCCCGCATGTCCTGGCCCAGACGGCGGCTGATGACGTAGAACGACGCGGCCAGACCGAAGATCGCCCCCGACGCGCCGACCGCCGTCGTCTCCGGAGACACCAGGTAGACCAGCACCGAACCGCCCACCGCGGACAGCAGATACAGGGCGAGATAGCGGGCGCGGCCCAGCTGCCCCTCCACGATCCGGCCCAGATTCCACAGGGCGAGCATGTTGAGGACCAGATGCATCACACCGAACGGCGAGTCCGGCGGCATGTGCAGGAACGCCCCCGTCAGCAGCCGGTACCACTCCCCGTCGGCCACCCCGGTCAGCTCCAGGCCCGGATAGGTCTCCCCCCGGTAGTAGTACTGGCCGCCCGACGGGTCGACCAGCACCGCCCCGAGCATCCCGAACCGGTCCACCGTCCCGGAACGCACCACCTCGACGACGTACGCGAGGACGTTCAGCGCCATCAGCACATACGTCACCAGCGGAGTCACCCCGCCCCGCGCCGAGCCGCCGAACACCGACCGCGCCTGACGGACCGACGCCTGGCCTGCCCTCACACACTCCACGCACTGATGACCGACCGACGCCTCACGCATGCAGTCCGGGCAGATGTACCGGTCGCAGCGCGTGCAGCGCACATACGTCTCGTACGACGGGTGGCGGTAGCACCTGGTGGCGGCGGCCTCCATGGCCGGCTCCTTCATTCGTCAACGGGAGGAGGGCCGCCGGGGCGGCGGCGCTCAAGATAGCGAACGGGCCCCGGGGCCCGGTCACCGGGTACGGCGACGGCGGCCCCTGAGCTCCCGTCAGCCGTTACGCGGCGCACTCCGGGCCCTTCGGAAGTCGCCGGGGCTCTTCCACAGCCGGGCGACCGACGCCCGAGGTGGCCCCGGGCGCGAGGGGCCACGAGCGCGAACGGCTCGTGCCCGAGTGGCCCCGGGCGCGAGCGGCCCGTGCCGGGCGGTCCCCGGAGAACCGGGCCCAGGCACCCACGAGCGTCCGATCCGGTGAATCCGCCGTGAATCACGACAGAGGATGTCCGGATCGACGGGTTCGATGACACCCATGACACCCAAGACACCGAACACCGGCCCCGTCCCCTGGCAGACCTTCCGCACGGAGCAACCGGACCTCGCGGACACCGTGCGCACACGGTTCAAGCAGTACAAGCACCACGTCCTCGCCACCGTCCGCGCCGACGGGTCCCCGCGCGTCACCGGCCTGGAGGTGGAGTTCAGGATGGACGCCATGTGGTTCGGCATGATGCCCCACTCCCGCAAAGCGCTCGACCTGCGCCGGGACCCGCGCTTCGCCGTCCAGGCGAACCCGGGCCCCGACGCCGAGATGGCCGACGGGGACGTGCGGATCTCGGGTCGAGCCGTCGAGATCACCGACCCGGCCGTACTGGCCTGCTTCGTCGAGGAGGTCACCCCACCGGAGCCCTTCCCTCCTCTTCCGCGCCGATCCGGCAGAAGTCGTCCGCACCGGCATCGACGGCGACGACCTCGTCCTGCAGGTCTGGCGCCCGGGTCACCGCCTGCGCACCCTTCGCCGGGGCGCCGACGACAGCCCCGTCCGTGAATCGTGACGACCCCGCCGGAGGGCCGTCCCGCCTCGCGGTCCGCCCCGTCCGGCACGGCGTCCTCCGGCGTGCCGGACCACCGGCACGCCGGAGGACGGCCTTCAGGCGGCCCGAGGCCGCTCACCCGGACGGCGCAACACCCTCCGGGGAATCCCCACCGCGGTCCCCGAGCCGCCCGGGGGATCCACTACGGCGTCCGGGTGAAACAGCATCCGGCGCCGCGCGCCCCGGACCCGGGGCGGACCGTCGCGGACGTCCGGGACCCGGCAGGCCGTGCCGGGGCCGGCAGCCAAGGGAGAACTGATCCGGGCGCACCCGGAAGCCGATTCCCAGGCACCGCGGACGCCCCGCCCCGTCGCCGGGCAGGCCGGATCTCCGGGCGCGCCGGGAGGGCATGATCCACCCGCCGCCGACGGAACGTGCTACGGTTGCCGCGTTGCAGTTTTGGTACCCATGAACTTTATGTGCGCCTGACGGGAACTTTCCTCAGGCGCATTATTGTTTTCCGGCTTTCTCCGGATGGGGCTCAATGCGGCGACTTGGAATCCGTAAAGTGCGGATTTCCGGCACTGCACCTCTTTTAGGAGAATGACATGGCTACTGGAACCGTGAAGTGGTTCAACTCGGAAAAGGGCTTCGGCTTCATCGAGCAGGACGGCGGCGGCGCCGACGTCTTCGCCCACTACTCCAACATCGCCACCTCGGGCTTCCGTGAGCTCCTGGAGGGCCAGAAGGTCTCCTTCGACGTCACGCAGGGCCAGAAGGGCCCGCAGGCGGAGAACATCGTCCCGGCCTGATCACCGGACGCGTACCTCGCAGCCGGGGCCCGCACCTACACGGTGCGGGCCCCGGTTTGTGCTGTTTCCGGCTCATACCGTCCCCGGTCGTCCACGCCTCCGGGAAAACTGCTCTGTGCTCGCATCCTGGGGCGCACAGAAGAACTGCAGTCCGCAGCAGCCGGCCAGTAATCCCAGGAATCCCCCAGGAGGGAAATTCCGTATGACCCGTTCCGAACGCCAGGACCGACCCGCCCGCAACCGCCCGATAAGGGCGCGCGGCGCCGACCGTACACAGGCGAACAACCGAGGATCCGGCAGGGCACCGGCCCGGCGCAGGCCCGCACCCGTCCAGGGCGGCGAATTCGCCCTGCCCGAGACGCTGACCCCCGCGCTGCCCGCCGTCGACGCGTTCGCCGACCTGGACATGCCCGCCGCGCTGCTGAAGACCCTCGCCGCGCAGGGCGTCACCGACCCGTTCCCCATCCAGGGCGCGACCCTGCCGAACTCGCTGGCCGGCCGGGACATCCTCGGCCGGGGCCGCACCGGTTCCGGCAAGACCCTGGCCTTCGGCCTGGCCCTGCTCGCACGCACCGCGGGACGCCGCTCGGCGCCGCACGCCCCGCTCGCCCTCGTCCTCGTCCCCACGCGCGAGCTCGCCCAGCAGGTCACCGACGCCCTCACCCCGTACGCCACCTCCGTCAACCTGCGCCTGGCCACCGTCGTCGGCGGCATGTCGATCAGCAGGCAGTCCGGCGCGCTGCGGCGCGGCGCCGAGGTACTCGTCGCCACCCCGGGCCGGCTCAAGGACCTCATCGAACGAGGCGACTGCCGCCTCGACGAGGTCTCGGTCACCGTGCTCGACGAGGCGGACCAGATGGCCGACATGGGCTTCATGCCGCAGGTCGTCGGGCTGCTCAAGCAGGTCGAGCCCGACGGCCAGCGGATGCTGTTCTCCGCGACCCTCGACAAGAACATCGACCGGCTGGTCAAGATGTTCCTCACCGACCCCGTCGTCCACTCCGTCGACCCGTCGGCCGGAGCGGTGACCACCATGGAGCACCACGTGCTGCACGTGGCGGACGAGACCGACAAGAAGGCCGTCGCCACCCGGATCGCCGCGCGTGACGGCCGGGTCATCATGTTCGTGGACACCAAGCGGGCCGCCGACCGCTTCGCCAAGCGGCTCCTCGCCAGCGGTGTGCGCGCGGCGGCCCTGCACGGCGGACGGTCCCAGCCGCAGCGCAACCGGACCCTGGACCAGTTCAAGAACGGGCAGGTCACGGCCCTCGTCGCGACGAACGTGGCAGCCCGTGGCATCCACATCGACGACCTGGACCTCGTCGTCAACGTCGACCCGCCGACCGACCACAAGGACTACCTCCACCGAGGCGGGCGCACCGCCCGCGCCGGGGAGTCCGGCAGCGTCGTCACGCTCGTGCTCCCCGAGGAGAAGCGCGACATGAGCCGGCTGATGCAGGACGCGGGAATCGACCCGCGTACCACCCGCATCAAGTCCAGCGACGAGGAACTCAGCCGTATCACCGGCGCCCGTGAGCCGTCGGGCGTCGCGGTCGTCATCGAGGTACCGCAGCAGGCACAGCCGGCACCGCGCACCCGAGGCACGGGCCAGGGCGGCGGAGGCGCCTTCCGCTCCGGCAGCCGGGGCCGGGGCCGGCGCGGGGGAGCGGGTGCCGGTTCGGGCGCGGCCCAGACCGGTGGCGCCGCCCGCGGTGGCACCGGCGGAGGCGCACGCGGCGCGACCGCAGGAGGCACGGCCCGCGGCGGCGCCGGCGGTTCCGCCCGCGGTGCCGGATCCGGGCGGTCCGGCGGCAGCGGGCGTGGCACCGCCCAGGGCCGGGGCCGCAGGGCGGCATGACACGAGGGGCGCGGTGACCGGTCCAGCCGGCCACCGCGCCCCGCTCACCCGGGGAGCTCCGCACAGGCCCCGGTGCCGGGGTCCACGGGGAAGCCGGGGTCCACGGGAAAGCGGGGGCCTGTGTGAGCGTCACGCCTCAGTCCCGCGCACCCGCCGGACCCTCCTCGTAACGGTCCAGCGCACGCACCGCCGCTTCGGCCGCCACCGGGTAACCCGACCGGGCGAGCTCCCGGAGCAGGGGGACCGCCCGTGCGGCGAAGGGCTTCTCACCGTCGTGGAACCCGAGGCGCCCGAGCACGTCCGCGCCGAACGCCTGCCGCAGCGGATCCTCGCTCGCCGTCCAGGCGGCGGCCGCCTGGAACGTCTCCTCGTCGCCGCGCAGCCACAACGCCCCCACCGTCACCAGCCAGTTGTCCAGCCCGGGCCCCCCGCCGCGCACCCCGCGAGCGGCCAGTTCGTCGAACGGGGCCCGCACCCCCAGCTCGCCCTCCAGCAGCGTGGCGATCGCCCCGTGACCCGTCTGCACGTCCTGGGCGGCGAACGGCTCGCCGTCCCGCAGGAGTTCGACCGTGACGGTCACCCCGCCGTCGACCGTCTCCCGGTGCACCGCGCTCTCGTGGCCCTCCTCGCCGTACATCGCCCGAAGCGCGTCGCGCAGCTCCTGCTCCACGTCCACCGCGAGCATCCGCACCGCCTCCTCCAGCGCCGGTGCCACGGCGCGGGCGCCGTGGCGGAGCAGGGCCCGCACGGTGTGCGCGGACCCCCGCCGCGCCGCGACCACCAGAGGAGTCTCACCCCGCGGCCCCGGCAGATCAGGGTTCGCGCCGTGGGCCAGGAGGACCTCCACGACCCGCGCGTGGCCCAGGCCCGCCGCCCAGCGCAGCGCGGTGAAGCCGAACTCCTCGCTCAGGTCCGGGTCCGCCCCCGCCGACAGAAGCGCCTCGGCGACCTCCGCGTGACCGCCGCACGCCGCACCGCACAACGGCAGGTCACCCGCGTCGGGGCCGCTCGCCCGGTCCGGATCGGCACCCGCGGCCAGCAGCAGGCGTACCACCCCGGGCAGGTCCTGCACGGAGGCGAGATACAGCGCGGTCGTGCCGTCCTCGTCGGCCGACTCGGCCGAGGCCCCGGCGCGAAGCGCTCTCACCACCGCGTTCTCGTCCTCGTGCAATGCCTCGAAAAGGCGCCTCGCACCCCCAACCGGACCATTTGTCATACACCGACCCTACGACCACCCGCAGCGGGGACGAATGCTCAGGTGTCGCACTCGAGGACAGTGCGGCACAGCCCGCACCTGGCCCGTGTCCGTCCGCGCGCCGGCACCCGGACCCGCTGGTGGCACACGGGGCACGCGAAGCACACCCGCAGCCCGTCGTCAGCGCTCTCGAAGGCGTACGGCACCGAGGGGTCCTGGGCGGCGCCCGGATGATCCGCGGCACGGCGGCGGTCCCGGGCGTAGCGCCGCCGGCCGGCCCACCCGGCGGCGGTCAGCGGGGGCCGCCGCAGATCCCGCAGCGCCTCGGCCCTTCCCTCCGTGTAGGCGGTGTACGCCTGAGGGCTGGTGAACCACACGGAGGGATCCTCACCGAACACGAGCGCGCGCTTGGCCAGGACGTACCCGAACTCCTCCGGCGTGAGATAGCCGAGCTTCTGGCTGGAGACCGCGTCCTGACGGAACGCGTCCAGCAGGAGCCACCCCGCTCCGAGGTACGCCGTCACCGTGTCCGTGAGGATCTCGTTTTCGTGGGTGCCGGGGAGCTCCAGCCCCAGCCGGTGCAGCAGCACATGAGTGATCTCGTGCGACAGCGCCGCCCCGATGTCCCTGCGGTGCGTCCGGAACCGGTCGTTGAGCTCGATGAAGTACTCCGGACCCGCGGTCAGTTCGACGCTCGCGGCATGCTCCATCCGCCGGAAGCCGACGACCACCCGGGCCTGCGGCAGCCGCAGGTGCCGTACGAGGGCGCCGGCCACCCGCTGGGCGCCGAGGTGCAGGTCGTCCACGTCGGAGAAGGCCGCCTCCGCCGGGGCCAGACTCGTGGCGTACGCGCGGACACCGTCGGGGGAGACGCGCCGGTAGAGCGCGGTGATCGCGGAGCGGACCGCCCCGAGATGCGGAAAGCCGTGGACGACCGGACCGCCGCCACCGTTGCCGGCACCGCCCATGCCCCAACCCCCTCGCGCCCTCGGCCGGTCTTCACTCTAAGGGCAGCCACACGCCGCCCGGCAGGCGCGCGACTCCGGGCACGGGGCTCGACCCGTCGCGGGGACGTACGAACGCGTCCGCCTTTCGGACCTCCCCCGCCAGGCGACGCACCGGCTCCGACGCCACACGCCGACCCACCCCGCACGGGGCCCGCCACGACGGGCGCCCCCCGTCCCCGCACACCGCACCCACCCGCACCCCCGCGCCCCGGACGTCTAAGCTCGACGACCATGACCACGAGCGACACCGACGAGTACGTCACCACAGAACTGAACCGGCTGCGCGAAAGCATCGACAACATCGACGCCGCAGTCGTCCACATGCTCGCCGAGCGTTTCAAGGCCACCCAGCAGGTGGGCCACCTCAAGGCCGAACACCACCTGCCGCCCGCCGACCCCGCCCGCGAGGCCCGCCAGATCACCCGGCTGCGCCAGCTCGCCGAGAGCGCCAGGCTCGACCCCGCCTTCGCCGAGAAGCTCCTCAACTTCATCGTGGCCGAAGTCATCCGCCACCACGAACGCATCGCCGAGGAAGCCGCCGGCCCCGACGCCTGACCCACCCCGCCCGGAGACCCGGGGGCCCGCACCGCCGGCCCCCGGAATCCGCACCCAGGTGCCCCTCCACGCCGCTCCGGCGAGCGCACCCGCACCCCCCGGGAACCGCCCGCCGCGCCCCCGCGGACCCGCCCGCCACACCGGCCCCACCCGGGCGGACCCCGCGGCGTCAGCCCTGCGAGAACCCCCCTGCACGGGCCCCTCCCCGTACGGCAGCATGGCCCCCATGTCCGTACTGACGCGCAACGAAGCGCAGACCCGCGCCAAGCTCCTCGACGTGCACAGCTACTCCGTCGACCTCGACCTCACCACCGGCGAGGAGACCTTCGACTCCCGCACCGTCATCCGGTTCACGGCACACACCACCGGAGACACCTTCGTCGAGATCAAGCCGGAAACCCTGCGCTCCCTGAGCCTCGACGGACACCCCCTCGACCCCGGACGCCTCGACGGAAACCGCTACCCCCTCGAAGGCGTCACCCCGGGCACCCACGAAATCACCGTCGACGCCACCATGCGCTACTCCCGCACCGGCGAAGGCATGCACCGCTTCACCGACCCCGCCGACGGCGAAACCTACGTCTACACCCAACTCTTCCTCGACGACGTCCAGCGCGTCTTCGCGGCCTTCGACCAACCCGACCTCAAATCCGTCTTCCACATCACCGTCACCGCACCCCCCACCTGGACCGTCCTCGGCAACGGCACCGCCACCCAGGTCACCCGGGGCCACTGGACCATCGCCCCCACGCCACCCGTCTCCACCTACCTCGTCGCCATCGCCGCGGGCCCCTGGCACAGCATCACCACCCACCACGCCGGCATCCCCTTCGGCATCCACTGCCGCCGCTCCCTCGCCCCCCACCTCGACACCGACGCGGACGAGATCCTCGGCATCACCCGCGCCTGCTACGACCGCTACCACGAGAAATTCGACGAACCCTACCCCTTCGACTCCTACGACCAGGCCTTCGTCCCCGAATTCAACGCCGGCGCCATGGAGAACCCCGGACTCGTCACCTTCCGCGACGAATTCATCTACCGCTCCGCCGTCACCGACACCGAGCGCCAGACCCGCGCCATGGTCATCGCCCACGAGATGGCCCACATGTGGTTCGGCGACCTCGTCACCCTCACCTGGTGGGACGACATCTGGCTCAACGAGTCCTTCGCCGAGTACATGGGCTACCAGACCCTCACCGAAGCCACCCGCTTCACCGACACCTGGACCGACTTCGCCGTCGCCCGCAAGGGCTGGGGCTACGACGCCGACCAACGCCCCACCACCCACCCCGTAGCCCCCGACGCCGTCAACGACACCGCCTCCGCCCTCCTCAACTTCGACGGCATCAGCTACGCCAAGGGCGCCTCGGCGCTGCGCCAACTCGTCGCCTGGCTCGGCGAGAAGGACTTCCTCGCCGGGATCAACACCCACTTCGCCCGCCACAAGTTCGCCAACGCCACCCTCGCCGACTTCATCGACAACCTCGCCGGCGCCACCGACCGCGACGTACACACCTGGGCCACCGCCTGGCTCCGCACCACCGGCATCGACACCCTCAGCGCACACACCGAGAACGCCGACAACAACTGGACCCTCACCGTCGACCACGACGGAGAACGCCCCCACCGCATCACCGCCGGCGCCTACGACCACAGCCTCGACACGCTCACCGGCGCCGAACAACTCGTCCTGCGCGACCGCTTCGACATCGACATCCCCCAGAAGACACCCACCACCCGACCCGGCAACCGCCCCGACCTCGTCGTCATCAACGACAACGACCTCACCTACGCCAAGATCCGCCTCGACCCCCACTCCTGGAACACCGCCCTCACCCACCTCTCCGGCATCCCCGACGGCCTCACCCGCGCACTCGTCTGGAACACCGCCCGCGACATGGTCCGCGACGGCCTCCTCCACCCCACCGTCCACCTCACCGCCGCCCGCACCCACCTCCCCTACGAAACCGACCTCGCCCTCGTCCAGGGCGTCCTCGGCTTCGCCACCACCCACATCGCCGACCGCTACCTCACACCCGAGGACCGCCCCACCGCCCTCACCACCCTCACGGCCCTCTGCCGGGACCTCCTCCGCCGCACCGAAGGACTCACCGCCAAGGACTGGGAACAACACCACGCGGCCACACCCGACAGCCCCGACCCCGGCCTCCGCCTCACCGCCGTACGCCACTTCATCGACGCCGCCACCCAGCCCGACACCATCCAGGACTGGCTGCGCGAAGGAACCGTCCCCGGCGGACCCGAACTCGACCCCGAACTCCGCTGGCGCATCCTCACCCGCCTCGCCGTCCTCGGGGCCACCGACGAAGCGGCCATCGCCCGCGAACTCGACCACGACCCCAGCGCCACCGGCCAGGAAGGCGCAGCCCGCTGCCGCGCCGCCCTCCCCACCCCCGAAGCCAAACAAGCCGCCTGGCACGCCATGTTCACCGACGACACCCTGTCCAACTACCTCTTCACCGCCACCGCCCAGGGCTTCTGGCAACCCGAGCAGACCGAACTCCTCCACCCCTACACCAGCCGGTACTTCCCCGACGCCATCGCCCTCGCCGCACGCCGCGGACCCGCCATCGCCGAGGCCGCCGGACGACACGCCTTCCCCGCCCACGCCGTCGACCCCCGCACCGTCGAACTCGGCGAACAAGCCCTGGCCAACCCCGCACTCACCCCCGCCCTCCGGCGCAAACTCACCGACCAGATCGACGACCTCCGCCGCGCCCTCGCCGTACGCGAAGCCCACTGACCCGGAACACACCCCACCACCGTGCCCGGCCCCCACCAGGAGGCCGGGCACACCCATGCGAACCACGAACGCCCATACCAGCCCCACCGCCGCCCACGCCCCCACACCACACCCCAGTACCCCTTTCGGGTTCAGATCGTTGGGCTCTTCGGCCGCCCCCTCCGCAATCCGGACAAGCTGGCCCCACCGCCCCGCGCACCCGAAGGACCACACCGCCCATGCCCACCCCACCCCTCGCCGGAGGCACCGCAGGCCCCACCCACCTGCGCCCCCTCCTCGACACCGTCCTCACCGCGCTCCACGAAGGTGCCACCCGCAGAAACGGCCCCCTCCCCACCGGCGGCCCCCAGACCGTCGACCGGCACCTCCAACTCACCACCACACCCCTCATCCCCGACCACGGCACCGGCCCCCACCAGGCCCTGCGCACCCTCGTCACCGCCCTGGCCGAAGGCGCCGCCGACCCCGCACACCCCCACTGCGCCGCCCACCTCCACACCCCGCCCCTCGCCCTCGCCGCGGCAGCCGACCTCGCCGCCTCCGCTCTCAACCCCTCCATGGACTCCTGGGACCAGGCCCCCGCCGCGTCCGCCCTCGAAGCCACCCTCACCGCCGCGCTCGCCGCCGAGATCTACCCCCAGACCCAGCGGCCCGACGCCCTCATCACCACCGGCGGCACCGAAGCCAACCAGCTCGCCCTGCTCCTCGCCCGCGAACGCCACGGCCCCGTACAGACCATCTGCGCCGAGAACGCCCACCACAGCATCACCCGGGCCGCATGGCTCCTCGGCCTGCCCCGCCCCATCGTCATCCCCGCCCCCACCGGCGTCATGGACACCACCGCCCTCCACCACGCCCTCACCCACCACCACGGCCCCCTCCTCGTCACCGCCACCGCTGGTACCACCGACACCGGCCAGATCGACTCCCTCACCGACATCGCGGACCTCACCACCACCCACGACGCCGAACTCCACATCGACGCCGCCTACGGAGGACCCCTCCTCTTCAGCCCCACCCACCGCCACGCCCTACGCAGCCTCCACCATGCCCACAGCGTCACCCTCGACCTGCACAAACTCGGCTGGCAGCCCGCATCCGCCGGAATCCTCGCCGTACCCCACCACCACGACCTCGACCCCCTCCACCACCACGCCCCCTACCTCAACGCCCACGACGACACCGAAGCCGGCCTCCCCGACCTCCTCGGACGCTCCCTCCGCACCACCCGCCGCCCCGACGCACTCAAGATCGCCGTCACCCTCCAGGCACTCGGCCGCGACGGACTCGCCGACCTCATCGACCGCACCATCGCCGCCGCACACCAGCTCGCCGCACTCATCGACGAAGACCCGGCACTCGACCTCCACGACCGCCCCGCCATCAGCACCGTCCTCTTCCGCCCCAGGAACACCGACGACACCACCGTCGCGACCATCCGCCGCACCCTCCTCGACGAAGGCCGAGCCGTCCTCGGCCGCGCCCGCACCGCCGACGGCCTCTGGCTCAAAGCCACCCTCCTCAACCCCCACACCACCCCCGACGACCTGCGGCAACTCCTCACCCTCGTCACCCACGCCCACACCCGCGCCACCACGGAAGGCAGCACCCCCCGATGAGCGACCGGACCACCCCCGAAGGCGACCGGACCCACGACCTCATCGGCATCGGCCTGGGCCCCTTCAACCTCTCCCTCGCCGCCCTCGCCGACGGCATCCCCACCACCCCCGGCCGGCAGCCCCTCACCACCGCCTTCTACGAACAGCGCCCCGCGTTCCACTGGCACCCCGGCCTCCTCATCGACGGCGCCACCCTCCAAGTCCCCTTCCTCGCCGACCTCACCACCCTCGCCGACCCCACCAGCCCCTGGACCTTCCTCAACTACCTCCGCACCCGCGACCGTCTCTACCCCTTCTACTTCGCCGAGCAGTTCCACATCCACCGCGCCGAGTACGACGCCTACTGCCGCTGGGTCAGCGAACAGCTCCCCACCATCCACTTCGACCACCACGTCGACGCGGTCAGCTGGAACCCCGGCCACCAGCTCTTCGAAGTCGAGCACACCCACCGAGGACCCCACGGCCAAGCACACGGCCGCACCCGCACCCGTCACATCGCCCTCGGCGTCGGCACCGCGCCCTTCATCCCCGAGCCCCTGCGCCCCCTCGCCGAAGCACCCGGCGTCCCCGTCATCCACTCCGCCGACTACCTCCACCACCGCGAAGGACTCCTCAAGGCCGACCACATCACCGTCATCGGCTCCGGCCAGTCAGGCGCCGAGATCTTCCTCGACCTCCTGCGCGCCCGCCCCCGCGGCATCGAGAGGATCCACTGGCTCGCCCGCACCCAGGCGTTCGCGCCCATGGAGTACTCGAAACTCGGCCTCGAACACTTCACCCCCGACTACACCCACTACTTCCACGCACTCCCCGAAGACGTACGCGACACACTCGTCCCCCAGCAGTGGCAGCTCCACAAAGGCATCGACACCGACACCATCGCCGCCATCCACGACGAGCTCTACCGGCGCACCCTCCACGGCGGATGGCCCGACGCCACTCTCACCCCGGGCGTCAGCGTCCGCACCGCCGGCCGCCTCTCCGGCGCCGGCAACCGGATCGAGCTCCACCTCGAGCACACCCAGCAGAACACCCGCACCCGCCTCACCACCGACGCCGTCGTCCTCGCCACCGGCTACCGCGAACGCCCCCTCGACACCCTCCTCACCGGCATCACCCCCCACATCCGCCGCGACACCCGAGGACGCCCTCGCATCCACGCCGACTTCCGCCTCGACCTCGACCCCGCGGTCACCGGCAACATCTACGTCCAGAACGCCGAACGCCACACCCACGGAGTCGGCGCCCCCGACCTCGGCCTCGCCGCCTGGCGCAGCGCCACCATCCTCAACCACCTCACCGGCGCCACCCCCTACCGCCTCCCCAGCCGGACGGCCTTCACCACCTTCGGCCTCAGCCCCCGCACCACACCCGCCGTCCCCGGACAGGGCACCCCACTCACCCCCCTCGCACAAGGCAACTGACGCGGCGGACAGCCCGACGACTCGCACTCGTCTCGACCAGCGCCCCGAACCCCGGACCCATACACCACGAATCAGAAAAGCCCAGGCCGCAACCCCTGCACGCCACCGCCACCGGATGCCATGATGCCCACCATGATCATCACCGCATCACCCGCGAGCGACCCCACCCCCACCGGAGCCGTCGTCCTCATCGCACTGCTCGGAATCGGCGCCGTCGGATACGGAGGACGATGGGCTCTCGACGTCCGAGGCGCCATAGACGCGACCCTGGCTCGCCGAAGAGCCGCGCTCGAACTCAAAGCACAGCAGACCGGCAATCTCGGCCTCAGCGAGACGGACGGTGTCGGCCGCTCCTACTTCAGATACTTCGGCATCGTCATCAGCACAGGAGGACTCGTACTCGTCGCGATCAGCGCGATCATCGCCACCCACTGAACCCGCCCCGACACGTCGGCGGCCGCCCTCCCGAAGGAGAACGGCCGCCACCGGATCAGCGCACCCCTCAGAACACCGGCACACCATCCCGCGTCAGACGCCAGTCCACCGAGGCGAACTCCGCCGGATCCACCGAACCCTTCGCCTTCACCCACCCGATGATCGTGTTCCGGATCTCGTCCGAATTCGCCCACAACTGCTTCGCACCCGGCACATGCGGGAAATTGCCCCCGCCACTCGCCCGGTAGTTGTTCACCGCGAACACGAACTGCGCCGCCGGATCCACCGGCGCACCCCCGAACGACAGCCCCACGATCCGCGAGCCCACCGGCTTCGCGATATCGATGTCATATGTCACCCCGGACACCACGTCATAGTTGTAATCCGGAATGCCCTCCGCATTCGTCACCTTCGACGTGTCCACCGGAGCACCCGCGGCCGTCTGTACGTAGTACCGAGCCGAATACTCCAGATAGTCCTTCAGCTGGGCACCCGTCAGAAGCCGTGCCTCCAGCGTGTTCTCGAACGGGTACAGGCCCGCCGCATCCTTGATCGTCACCTCGCCCGCGGGAATCGCCGCCGTACGTGAGAAACACGCGGCCTGCGACAGCACCGGAAGCGCCGCGTACTCCCCGCCCGCCAGAGCGCCCTTCACCGTCTCCGCCTGCACCAGGTTGATCAGGTCGATGACCGGCTCGTCCTTCCACGGTGCGTCGGCCGTGGTCATAGCCGCCACCGACGTACCGATCACCTGGTTCACATACGCCACGACCTCCCGGTGCTCGTCCGCGAGCAGCGAGGTGATCCGCGGGTCCTCCTCCACCGTGTTCGAGTTCAGCACGGAGGCGCCGGCCTTCTCGACCACCCAACGGCCCTTCTCCCACACCAGGTCGAAGTCGAACAGGGTCAGCCGCTGCCCCCACTTGAGCGGCTCCGAGAGCACGACCCGCTTGCCCGTCCGCTTGTTGGTCACGAAGTACTCGGGGATCTCCGCGTGCGCGTGACCCACCAGGATCGCGTCGATCCCCGGTACCTGCTCGGCCACCAGGCCGGCCGCGTTCTCCACGTAGGGCAGCTGGTCACCGTACGACGACGTCCCCGACGAGCCCGAGTGCGCCGAGACGATCACCACGTCCGCACCCATCGAGCGGAGCTTCGGAACCCACTTCGCGGCCTGCTCCTCCAGCCCCGGGAACACCATCTTCCCGCTCACGTTGGCCTTGTCCCAGATCGCGATCCCCGGATTCGTCAGCCCCAGGACCGCCACCCGCACGTCCCGGCCGTGCGGAGTACGCACCCGCTTGATGACGTACGGGGCGAACGCCGGCCGCAACGTCTTCGCATCCAGCGCATTCGCCCCCAGCAACGGGAAATCACACTGCTCCTCGAACTTCCGCAGCACCGGAATGCCGTAGTTGAACTCGTGGTTCCCCAGCGCCGCCGCGTCGTAGCCGATCCTGTTCATCGCCTGCGCCATCGGATGCACCGGTCCGCGCTTCGCCGTGATCGGATCGATCTTCGCGTAGTAGTACGACAGCTGGGTGCCCTGGATCGTGTCACCCGCGTCGATCAACAGGGTGTTCCGGCGCCCCCGGTCCTCGCGGATCCGGTTCACCAGCGTCGAGATCTTCGCCAGGCCGACGTCGTTGTGCGCCGAGTCGTCGAACTCCTTGTCCGTGAAGTAGTCCCAGTTGAAGACGTTCCCGTGCAGGTCCGTCGTCCCCATCACCGTGAACGAGTAGCGCTTCGGCGGACGCCCGTGACCACGCCCCTTCGACTCCGAGGCCACCGCCGTTCCCGCCCCGGCCCCGCCGGCCAGCGCCACACCCGCCCCGGCCACGGCCGAACTGCCCAGAAACGCCCTGCGGTTCAACGACATCCTTGACTCCTCGCTCGATCGAACAACGCGCGTAGATTCTGGCCCAGCCACCCCCACCGGCAACACCCCGCGCAGGTTTCGATCTGATGACCCGGGCGCCTGCCGCACCCGACCCCGCCACCCCCGGCGCGCGCTCAAAGGAGCACGCCGTCGCACAATTCAACAGTTGTCAATAACCCTTCACGTAAAGGCCGTTGACCAGTCATGCGGACACAATTACCTACCCGCAGGTAAGGTCTAGGCTCGAATCATGCGCCGAGCGAAAATCGTTTGTACCCTGGGACCCGCAACCGACACATACGAGCAGATCAAAGCGCTCGTGGAAGCGGGAATGGACATCGCCCGCCTCAACCTCAGCCACGGCACCTACGCCGAACACGAAGAGCGCTACCACCGCGTGCGCCGAGCATCCGAGGAAACCGGCCGCAGCGTCGGCATCCTCGCCGACCTTCAAGGCCCGAAGATCCGCCTCGGCCGCTTCGCCGAAGGCCCCGTACTCCTTGAACGCGGCGACGACTTCACCATCACCGTCGAACCCATGGAAGGCGACCGCACCGCCTGCGGCACCACCTACCAGGGGCTCGCCGCCGACGTCACCGCCGGTGAACGCATCCTCATCGACGACGGGCGCGTCACCCTCGAGGTCACCGAGGTCGACGGACCCCGCGTCCACACCATCGTCATCGAAGGAGGCATGGTCTCCGACCACAAGGGACTCAACCTCCCCGGAGTCGCCGTCTCCGTTCCCGCGCTGTCCGAGAAGGACATCGACGACCTCCGCTGGGCCCTGCGCACCGGAGCCGACGTCATCGCCCTCTCCTTCGTACGCAGCGGACGCGACATCGAGGACGTCCACCGCGTCATGAAGGAGGAGAACCGCCACCTCCCCGTCATCGCCAAGGTCGAAAAGCCCCAGGCCGTCGACAACATCGACGACATCGTCGCCGCCTTCGACGGCATCATGGTCGCCCGCGGCGACCTCGGCGTCGAAATGCCCCTCGAACAGGTCCCGATCGTCCAGAAGCGGGCCATCAAGCTGGCCAAGCGCAACGCCAAGCCGGTCATCGTCGCCACCCAGATGCTCGACTCGATGATCGACAACTCCCGGCCCACCCGCGCCGAAGCCTCGGACGTCGCCAACGCCGTCATCGACGGCACCGACGCCGTGATGCTCTCCGGCGAGACCAGCGTCGGCAAGTACCCGATCGAGACCGTCCGCACCATGGCCCGCATCGTCGAGGCGGCCGAGGAGGACATCCTCGCCAAGGGCCTCCCGCCCCTCACCGACCGCAACAAGCCCCGCACCCAGGGCGGCGCGGTCGCCCGCGCGGCAGCCGAGATGGGCGACTTCCTCGGCGCCAAGTTCCTCGTGGCCTTCACCCAGAGCGGCGACACGGTCAAGCGCCTCTCCCGCTACCGCTCGCCGATCCCGCTGCTCGCCTTCACCCCTGACCCGGCCACCCGCGCGCAGCTGAACCTGACGTGGGGCGTCGAGACCTTCCTCGGGCCGCACGTGGACTCGACGGACGCGATGGTGGCCCAGGTCGACGAGGAACTGCTGCGGATCGGCCGTTGCGAGAAGGGCGACATCGTGGTCATCACCGCCGGCTCCCCGCCCGGGGTCGCGGGCTCCACGAACCTGGTCCGGGTGCACCACATCGGCGAGGACGACAGCCCGAAGTAGCGGTCGTCGGTACTTCGGCCCGACGTGAGCGTCCATGGGAGCGACGGACGCCCGTCGGGCTACGGCGGCGTCGTACGGGTCGCTGCCGACGGGCAAGGGCGGGTACAGCGTCCACCCGGCACTACGGGGGTGAGCGCGCCGGCGAAGGCTTCGGCGCCGTCCGTCCCGGACCTGAGAAGGGCACGTGCGTTCCGCCGGAACACCGTCCCGCGGAGGACCACACCACCACTCCGAGTGCCGACGCGCGGCAGGGGGCAGCAGGAAGCGGATGCACGCGGGGACGCGGCATCCGCTTCTCGGAGGTGTGCCGGGTGCGGGATTCGAACCCGCACGTCCTTTCGGACAGATTGGTTTGAGCAATCAGCGTCTGCCGTTCCGCCAACCCGGCTGGGTGCGCTTCGCAGTGTACCGGGTGACCGGATCGGGTTGCAGCTAGGTAGGCTGCTGCGCAGCAGCGCCTGCCCCATACCGAGGAGCCCCGTGACCACCCCCGAGTCGCCCCAGCCCGTAGACGCCGTCGACGACGACAAGTCGCACGTCCCGCCGCTGACGACCCGCGTCGTCATCGCCGAGGACGAGGCGCTGATCCGCCTCGACCTCAAGGAGATGTTGGAGGAGGAGGGCTACTCGGTCGTCGGTGAGGCCGGGGACGGGCAGCAGGCCGTCGAACTGGCTCGGGAGCACCGCCCGGACCTGGTGATCCTCGATGTGAAGATGCCGGTCCTCGACGGCATCTCGGCCGCCGAGAAGATCACCGAGGAGTCCATCGCCCCGGTTCTGATGCTGACGGCGTTCTCGCAGCGGGATCTGGTGGAGCGGGCGCGGGACGCCGGGGCCATGGCGTATCTGGTGAAGCCGTTCAGCAAGAGTGATGTGGTTCCGGCCATCGAGATGGCCGTGTCCCGGTTCGCGGAGCTGAAGGCGCTGGAGAGCGAGATCGCGGACCTGTCGCAGCGGCTGGAGACGCGGAAGCTGGTGGACCGGGCGAAGAGCATTCTGCAGACGGACTACGGGCTGTCGGAGCCGGCGGCGTTCCGGTGGATCCAGAAGACGTCGATGGACCGGCGGATGTCGATGCAGCAGTTGGCGGAGGCGTTGATCGCGGATGCCGAGGAGAAGAAGAAGGCGGCCGAGTAGCCGCGCACGGAGAGCGGAGAGGCCCGCACCCGGGGTGAACCGGGTGCGGGCCTCTTTTTTGTACGGCCGGGCGTGTCAGTCCTCGCCGAGGTAGGCCTTGCGGACCGATTCGTCGTGGAGGAGGTCGGCGCCGGTGCCGGAGAGGACGACCTTGCCGACCTCCATGACGTGGCCCTGGTCCGCGAGGGAGAGGGCGGCCTGGGCGTTCTGCTCGACGAGCAGGATGGTGGTGCCCGAGGCCTTGAGCTCGACGATGGTCTCCATGATCTTCTGCATCATGATCGGGGAGAGTCCCATGGAGGGCTCGTCGAGCATGAGCAGCTTGGGCTGGGACATGAGTGCGCGTCCCATGGCGAGCATCTGCTGTTCGCCTCCGGAGAGGGTTCCGGCGGCCTGCCTCCGGCGTTCCCCGAGGATGGGGAAGAGGTCGTAGGCGCGTTGGACGTCCTTCTCGATGCCTGCCTTGTCCTTGCGGAGGTAGGCGCCGAGGAGGAGGTTCTCGGCGATCGTCAGCCGGGGGAAGATGTGGCGTCCCTCGGGGGAGTGGGCGATGCCCAGGGAGACGATCTTGTGTGCGGGGACGCCTGCCAGTGGCTTGCCCTCGAAGAGGATGCGGCCGCCGGCGGGCTTGAGGAGTCCGGAGAGCGTGCGCAGGGTGGTGGTCTTGCCCGCGCCGTTGGTGCCGATGAGGGTGACCACCTGGCCGGCTTCGACGGTGAAGGAGATGCCCTTGACGGCTTCGATCTTGCCGTAGGCGACGCGGAGGTCCTCGACCTCGAGCAGTGCGGTCATCGGGTGTCCCCCTCCTCGGTGGTGGTGGTGGTGGCGGTGGTGGCCGGGGTGTCCGCCTCGCCGGTGCCGGCACCGGCGCCCGTGCCTGCCGCCGTGGCCTCGGCCGCTGCGACTTCGGCGGCCTCCTCGGCGCCGGGGGCGCCTTCGAAGGGAGTGCCGAGGTAGGCGGCGATGACGCGTTCGTCGCCCTGGACGACGGGTGCGGTGCCCTCGACGAGCTTCTCGCCCTGGACGAGGACGGCGACGCGGTCGCAGAGGTTGAAGATGAACCGCATGTCGTGCTCGATGACGAGTACCGCGATGCCCTGGTCCCGGATGGCGAAGATGAGTTCTTCGGTGACGCGGGTTTCCTGGGGGTTCATGCCGGCGGTGGGCTCGTCCAGGAGGAGGAGTCCGGGGTCGCTGGCGAGGGCGCGGGCGATCTCCAGCTTGCGCTGGTCTCCGTAGGGGAGGTTGCGTGCGAGGTGGTCGGCCTTGTCGGCGAGCCCGATGAACTCGAGGAGTTCCATGGAGCGTTCGCGGCTGGCGTTCTCGGCCTTCTTGTAGCCGGGAAGGCGAAGGAGCGCGGACCAGAGGCCTTCTTCGGTCCTGGTGTGGCGTCCGACGAGGACGTTCTCCAGGACGGTCATGTTGGCGAAGAGGCGGATGTTCTGGAAGGTACGGGCGATGCCTGCCTGGGTGACGAGGTGGGGCTTGGGCGGCAGGACGGTGCCCTTGTAGCTGACCTTGCCCTCGGTCGGGACGTAGAGGCCGGTGAGGCAGTTGAAGAAGGTGGTCTTTCCGGCGCCGTTGGGTCCGATGAGGCCGACGATCTCGCCGCTGTTCACGGTGAGGTCGACGCCGCGTACGGCGGTGAGGCCGCCGAAGCGCATGGTGACGCCGCTCGCGTCGAGGACGGTGGTGCCGGTGGTGGGTGTGTCTGTCGTGGTCATGGTGGTCACGCCCCCGCCTTCGTGGTGCCGGCGGCCGCGTCGGTGAGTGGTGTGTCCGGTGGGACGTCGAGTTGGCCGGTCTCGTGGAACTCGAGCTGCTTCCGGCGGTCGGCGACGAGGCCTTCGGGGCGGAAGCGCATGAGCAGGATGAGGGCGATTCCGAAGAGGAAGAGCTGGTAGTCCTGCATGAACTGGAGCTTGGCCGGGATGAGGTAGAGCAGTGCGGCGCCGACGAGGGGGCCGCTGAGGGTTCCCATGCCGCCGAGGATGACCGCGGCGAGGAGGAACGCGGAGTTGGGCGGTACGGATCCGGCGAACTGGTACTGCTCGGGGGTGACCGTGTAGGAGACGTGTGCCTGCACGGTTCCGGCGAGGCCGGCGAGGGTGGCGCCGAGGGCGAAGGCGAGCAGTTTGAGCCGGAAGGCGTTGATGCCCATGGCGGTGGCCGCCGTCTCGTCCTCGCGGATGGCGACCCAGGCGCGGCCGATGCGGCTTTCTCCGGAGCGTCGGAAGACGAGGACGACGACGGCGGTGAAGAACAGCATCAGCAGGTAGTAGTTGGCCGACCTGCCGAGGGTGAATCCGCCGACGTCGTGGCTGGTTCCGAAGTCGAAACCGAGGAGCTTGAGGTCGGGGATGCTGGGGATGCCCTGGGAGCCGTTGGTGAGGTCGGGGCCGCTGACGCCGTTGAGGGCGTTGACGGTGAGCCGGAAGATCTCACCGAATCCGAGGGTGACGATGGCGAGGTAGTCGCCGCGGAGCCGCAGTGTCGGGGCGCCGATGACGACGCCGAACACGAGGGACGCGGCGGCTCCGGTGAGGACGGCGGCCCAGAAGGGGAACTGGACGCCGACGGGGGAGAGGGGGCTGCCGGAGACGAGTGCCGCGGCGTAGGCGCCGACGCCGAGGAAGGCGACGTAGCCGAGGTCCAGGAGACCGGCCAGGCCGACGACGACGTTGAGGCCGAGTGCGACGGTCGCGAAGATGAGGATGTTGGCGCCGATGAGGGCGTATTCCTCGTTCTGCTGGGTGAAGGGGAAGCAGAAGGCTGCGACGAGTGCGGCGGCGAGTGTGACGTTGCGGTGCTTGGAGGTCAGCGCGGTGACGCGGGCGACGAGGCCGGCGCGGCTGAGTGCCGTGAAGCCGAAGGCGACGGCGATGACGTAGCCGATGAAGAGCTCGGCGTACTCGGTGTCGATGCCGTAGGTGAAGACGTACAGGGCGACGCCGAACGCGGCGGCGATGATGAGGATTTCGGCCCAGGAGGGGAGTGCCTCGGCGCGGGCGGGTGCCGGTGCGCGGAGGCTGTCGCGGAATCGCTGGAGTGCGTTGCGGGTCGCGGTGTCGTCCTGGGGCTGGTCGTCGGGGAGCCCGAGGGCCGCGACGACGGCGAGGAGCGAGCCGACGAGGCTGACCCAGGCGCCGGGCTCGAGTTCGATCAGTCCGAGGAGGTTGCCGTTGTCGTCCTTGGTGACGACGACGGCGACGACGGTGTAGGCGGTGGTGAGGAAGGTGCCGAGGGCTGCGAGCCGGACGGGGCTGTTGGTGCCGCCGGGGGTGAGCCAGCGCAGGCCCTTGATTCCGTAGCCGGAGAGGGCGAGGAGCAGGGTGAGTGCCGCGCTGATGAGGGTGAGGACCTGGAGGCCGCCGGGGTAGCCGGTGACGGTGAGGTCGCCGGGGAAGGTGTCGGTGTAGGTCCAGGCGAGGAAGGTGCCGATGAGGGCGAGTGCGGCGCCGGTGGTGGTGGCGGCGCGGGCTGCCGTGGTGGGCAGGGGGAGCAGGGCGGTGTGCGTGGTCGGGGTCGTGGTGGTCATCGGTATCACGCCCTGTCCGCGACGCGTTCGCCCAGCAGGCCTTGCGGGCGTATGAGGAGGACGAGGATGAGGAGGGCGAAGGCCCAGACGTCCTTCCAGGCGCCGCCTCCGAAGAGTTCCATGCCGGGCACGTCGCTCATGTAGCCGGTGGCGAGTGCTTCGGCGATGCCGAGGACGACTCCGCCGAGCATGGCGCCGTAGATGTTGCCGATGCCGCCGAGTACGGCGGCGGTGAAGGCCTTGAGGCCCATGATGAAGCCCATGCGGAAGCCGATCTGGCCGTTCTTCAGCCCGTAGGCGACGGCGGCGACGGCGGCGAACGCGGCACCGATGGCGAAGGCCATGACGATGATGCGGTCGGTGTTGATGCCCATGAGCTTGGCGGTGTCGGGGTCCTGCGAGGTGGCCTGCATGCCGCGGCCGGCGCGGGTCTTGGAGACGAAGAGGCCGAGGGCGAGCATGCAGACGGGTGCGGCGATGAGGACGAAGAGGTCGCCGCGCTGGATGTGGGCGCCGAAGATGTCGATCGCTTCGCCCTTGAACTGGGGGAAGGAGCGGTCCTTGGTGGCGTCGGGGTACCACATCCAGACGGCCTGCTGGAGTGCGAGGGAGAGGCCGATGGCGGTGATGAGGGGGGCGAGGCGTGGCGCGGTGCGCAGGGGCCGGTAGGCGAAGCGTTCGGCGGCGACGCTGACGGCGACGGAGCAGATGACTCCGCCGGCGATCATGAGGGGTATCGCGGCGAGGAGCGAGAGTCCGGACGGAAGCCCGAGGTAGACCGTGAGGGCTCCGAAGCCTCCGATCATGAAGATCTCGCCGTGTGCGAAGTTGATGAGCTGGATGATTCCGTAGACCATCGTGTAGCCGATCGCGATGAGACCGTACATCGCGCCGAGGATGAGTCCATTGGCCAGCTGTTGCGGCAGTTCGTTCACCGCAGGGCCTCCGTGGAGTGGTTCGGATATGGCACCGCGCGGGAGCGCTCGTAGCGCTCCCGCGCGGTCTGTTTGCGTTGCGCTGTGGGGGCGGGGGCCCGGGGTCCTACTTGACGGCTTCGCTGAGCTTGGACGTCCACTTGCCGCCGGTGACCTGGTAGGCGGTCATCATGGTGTTGGTGGTGTCGCCGTACTCGTCGAAGGAGACGGGGCCGGTGACACCGTCGAACTTGACCTCGGCCATGGCGTCGAGGACCTTGGTGCGGGCGTCCTCGGGGAGCTTGCCGTCGTTGTCGGCGACAACGGCCTTGACGGCCTCGATGATGGCCCAGGTGGCGTCGTAGGTGCCGCCGCCGTACGCCTCGTAGGCGTCCTTGTACCCGGCGGCCTCGTAGTCCGCGATGAACTTCTTGGCGGAGTCGAGCTCTTCGACGGGCTTGCCGACCGAGGTGGCGATGTCGCCTTCGGCCTTCTTGTTGAGCTTGATGAAGTCGGCGCTGTACATGCCGTCGCCGCCCATGAGGGGGATCTTGACGCTGTCCTTGAGCTGCTGGCTCAGGGGCGCGCCGGCGGGGTACTCGCCGCCGTAGTAGACGGCCTTGGCGCCGGAGCTCTTGACCTTGGTGACGACGGAGTTGAAGTCGCGGTCGTCGGGGTTGATGTGGTCGGTTCCGACGATCTTGCCGCCGAGCTCGGTGAAGGTGGTCTTGAAGGAGGCGGCGAGGCCGGCGCCGTAGGGCTTCTGGTCGTCGATGAGGTAGACGTCCTTGATGTTCGCGTTCTTGAACAGGTAGTTCGCGGCGAACGCGCCCTGGATGGCGTCGGTGGTGGCGGTGCGGAAGTAGGCGGCGTACGGCCGCTTCTTGTCGCCGGTCTTCCAGTTGTTGCCCTGGGTCAGCTCGGTGCCGGTGTTGGCCGGGGAGACCTCGGTGAGCTTGGCGTCGGTGAAGGGCTTCTGCATCGACTGGGCGACGCCGGAGTTCAGGGGGCCGACGACGCCGAGGAGGTCCTTGTTGCCGATGAACTTCTGGGCGTTCTGCTGGCCGACGGAGGGCTGGGCCTGGTCGTCGAGTGCCTGGAGCTCGAACTTGATGCCGGGGACGGTCTTGTCCTTGTTGGCGGTCTTCACGGCGAGGTCGGCGGAGTTCTTGATGCCGAGGCCGAGGGCGGAGAGGTCGCCGGTCAGGGGTGCGTCGACACCGATGACGACGGTCTGGGTGTCGCCGCTGCCGCTGCTCTTGGAGTCGTCGTCGCGCGATCCGCAGGCGGTGAGTGTCAGTGCGCCTGTGGTGAGCACTGTGGTGAGGATGAGCAAAGAACGGTGTCGCACGAAAGGTCCTTTCCCTGGCGCGGCCTCCTCTGCTGAGGTGCCGTGACGATCGCCGGGCCGTACTGGTCGATTCAGGGCCGTGCAGCAGACGCGCCCGGCGGCGCGGTGACTGGCCGTGACTCTATGGCGAGGTGCGGGGGTGCGGGATGGGTCCGGTGATGATGTGACTGTCTTGTTATGCCGTGGGGAAGGCTTGTTGGCCGCAGTGTGGAGGTGTACGGCTTTTGCGCCGGGTGCGGGATGACCGCATCGTGAGAACGCCCAGCTCTGCTAAGGGGCTTGGGGTGATCTTGGTGCTGTCGCGCGAATCGGGGCGCTTCGGGCGTGTGGGGTTCGGCGCGGCGGTCAGGACGGGGTGGCGCGACGTTTTGCGTGTATTGCACACGTGTTACGCAGTGTTACATCGGTGCGATCCGTCCGGGGTGCCGAGGCGGCGAGGTCGCTGTTGGGGCTGCGCGCGGAACGGAGTTGGGGATTCAGGGGTGTTGACCGTGCGTGTCCACCAACTCGACCCTCCTGCTTCGGATATGGGTCTGCCCGGTCCGGAATGCGGTGTGCATTCCGGCCGGGCAGTGGGGAGTTGGGGCGGTCCGGTCAGGCCGCGGTGGGGCTGGGAGCGTCCCGGAGCAGACAGGTCAGGCGAGCGGTGCAGACCCGCTTGTCGTGCTCGTCGGTGATGACGATCTCGTAGGTCGCCGTGGAGCGCCCGCGGTGGACGGGGATGGCGGTGCCCGTGACGAGGCCGTTGCGGACGCCGCGGTGGTGGGTGCAGTTCAGGTCGACGCCGACGGCGATCTTGCCGGGTCCGCCGTGGAGCATGGAGCCGACGGAGCCGAGGGTCTCGGCGAGGACGGCGGAGGCACCGCCGTGCAGGAGGCCGTAGGGCTGGGTGTTTCCCTCGACGGGCATGGTGCCGACGACCCGGTCGGCGGACGCCTCGGTGATCCTTACGCCCATGCGCTCGCCGAGGTGTCCGGCGGAGAAGAGTGCCGGGAGGTCGACGCCGAGTGCCGCGTACTCGTCGATGATCTCCTGCGGGAACGTGGGTGCGGTCTGCTCGCCCATGGAGTCCGGCTCCGATCGTGTGCGGGTGTTCGTTGCTGTGTGCACTGTTCTTATCAGACGGCTGAGCGGGTGCTTAGCCGAGCGGGGGCGTCTCGAACCGGACGACGAGTGACTTGCTGGCCGGGGTGTTGCTGGTGTCGGCGGTGGCGTCGAGGGGGACCAGGACGTTGGTCTCCGGGTAGTAGGCGGCGGCGCAGCCCCGGGCGGTGGGGTAGTGGACGACGCGGAAGCCGGGAGCGCGGCGTTCGGTGCCGTCCCTCCACTCGCTGACGATGTCGGTGTAGGCGCCGTCGGCGAGCCCGAGTGCGTGGGCGTCCTCGGGGTTGACCATGACGACGCGGCGACCGCCCTTGATGCCCCGGTAGCGGTCGTCGAGGCCGTAGATCGTGGTGTTGTACTGGTCGTGGGAGCGCAGGGTCTGCAGGAGCAGGCGGCCTTCGGGGAGTTCGGGGTGCTCGACGGGGGCGGCGGTGAAGTTGGCCTTGCCGGTGGCGGTGGGGAAGCGGCGTTCGTCGCGGGGGGCGTGGGGGAGGGTGAAGCCTCCCGGCCGGGCGACTCGGTCGTTGAAGTCCTCGAAGCCGGGGACGACGCGGGAGATGCGGTCGCGGATCGTCGCGTAGTCCCTCTCGAAGTCCTCCCACGGGGTGGTGGAGGCGGCGCCCAGGACGGCACGGGCCATGCGGGCGACGATGGCGGGTTCGGAGAGCAGGTGGGGGCTCGCGGGGGTCAGGTTGCCGCGTGAGGAGTGGACCATGCCCATGGAGTCCTCGACGGTGACGAACTGCTTCTTGCCGGCCTGGACGTCCTTGTCGGTGCGTCCGAGCGTCGGGAGGATCAGGGCGCGGGTGCCGGTGACCACGTGCGAGCGGTTGAGCTTGGTGGAGACGTGGACGGTGAGCCGGGCGCGGCGCATGGCGGCCTCGGTGACCGTGGTGTCGGGGGTGGCGGCGACGAAGTTTCCGCCCATGGCGAAGAAGACCTTGGCGTCGCCGTCGCGCAGCGCCTGGATGGACCGCACCACGTCGTAGCCGTGGTGCCTGGGCGAGGTGATGCCGAATTCCCGGTCGAGGGCGTCGAGGAAGGCGGGGGCGGGGCGTTCGAAGATGCCCATGGTGCGGTCGCCCTGGACGTTGGAATGGCCGCGGACGGGGCACACGCCCGCGCCCGGCCTGCCGATGCTGCCGCGCAGCAGGAGGAGGTTGACGACTTCGCGGATGGTCGGCACCGAGTGCTTGTGCTGGGTGAGGCCCATGGCCCAGCAGACGATGGTGCGCTCGGAGGCGAGGATCATCGCGAGTGCCTGTTCGACGCTTTCGCGGTCGAGCCCGGTGGCGGCGAGGGTCTCGTCCCAGTCGGCGGCGCGGGCGGCTTCGGCGAGGTCGTCGTACCCGTGGGTGTGCTCGGTGACGAAGGCGGTGTCGACGGCGCCGGCTTCGATGACCAGCTTGTTCAGCAGGCGGAAGAGGGCCTGGTCGCCGCCGATGCGGATCTGGAGGAAGAGGTCCGTGAGGGTGGCGCCCTTGAGCATGCCGCGGGCGGTCTGGGGGTTCTTGAACCGTTCGAGTCCGGCTTCGGGGAGCGGGTTCACCGAGATGATCCTCGCGCCGCCGGCCTTGGCCTTCTCCAGGGCGGAGAGCATCCGGGGGTGGTTGGTGCCGGGGTTCTGGCCGGCGACGATGATCAGGTCGGCCTGGTGGAGGTCCTCGAGGCTGACGCTGCCCTTGCCGACGCCGATGGTCTCGGTGAGGGCGGAGCCGGACGACTCGTGGCACATGTTGGAGCAGTCGGGCAGGTTGTTGGTGCCGAATTCGCGGGCGAAGAGCTGGAGGAGGAAGGCGGCCTCGTTGCTGGTGCGGCCCGAGGTGTAGAAGAGCGCCTCGTCCGGCGTCGTGAGGGCGGTGAGCTCCTCGGCGATGATCTCGAAGGCGCGTTCCCAGGTGACGGCCTCGTACCGGTCGGCGCCGTCGGGGAGGTACACGGGCTGGGTGATACGGCCCTGCTGGCCGAGCCAGTAGCCGCTGCGGGTGGCGAGCTCGGCGACCGGGTGGGCGGCGAAGAAGTCGGGGGTGACGCGGCGCAGGGTGGCTTCCTCCGCGACGGCCTTGGCGCCGTTCTCGCAGAATTCGGCGGTGTGGCGCTTGTCGCCCTCGGGCCAGGCGCAGCCGGGGCAGTCGAAACCGTCCTTCTGGTTGACCTTGAGGAGCGTCTGCGCGGTGCGGCGGACGCCCATCTGCTGCCGCGCGGTGCGCAGGGTGTGGGCGACCGCGGGCAGGCCGGCGGCGGCGTGCTGGACCGCGTCGATCCGCGGGGCGTCCTGGACCGGGTCACCGGTCGGGGGCTTGGTGGCCATGGTGCTCCCCTTCGAGCGTTCGGGCGCCCCGCGTGCGGGTCCGGGTCCGTTCGCGCGTGGGGGCGTCCGTGCGTGTCTTCTCGCGCCTTCTTCGTGCTGCTCTCTCCTTCGATCCTGTCATGCACGTGCGCAGGGGCGCCGGGGGGTGGTGGTGGAGAGGGACTGGTGGGGTGGTCGAGGGGGCGGGGCGGTGGTGGTGACCCGGTCCGGATTGTCAGTGGTCCGTGGCAGGATCGGGGGCGTGGCTGAGACGGCATCGAAGAAGACGGCAGACAACCGACCGCGCCTGCTCCTCATGGACGGGCACTCCTTGGCGTACCGGGCGTTCTTCGCCCTGCCCGCGGAGAATTTCACGACGGCGACGGGGCAGCCGACGAATGCCGTGTACGGCTTCATGTCGATGCTGGCGAACACGTTGCGTGATGAGGCGCCCACGCATTTCGCGGTGGCGTTCGACGTGTCGCGCAAGACGTGGCGTGCGAAGGAGTTCCCCGAGTACAAGGCGAACCGCTCCAAGACCCCTGACGAGTTCAAGGGGCAGGTCGAGCTGATCGGGGAGCTGCTGGACGCGATGCGCGCGGACCGGTTCGCGGTGGACGGGTTCGAGGCGGACGACGTCATCGCGACACTGGCCACGCAGGCCGAGGCGGCGGGCTTCGAGGTGCTGATCGTCACGGGTGACCGGGATTCGTTCCAGCTCATCACGGACGACGTGACGGTGCTGTACCCGACGAAGGGCGTCTCGGAGCTGACCCGGTTCACCCCCGAGAAGGTCCAGGAGAAGTACGGGCTGACGCCGTCGCAGTACCCGGACTTCGCGGCGTTGCGCGGCGACCCGTCGGACAACCTCCCGGGTATTCCGGGGGTGGGTGAGAAGACGGCGGCGAAGTGGATCAACCAGTTCGGTTCGTTCGCCGAGCTGGTCGAGCGTGCCGACGAGGTGAAGGGCAAGGCGGGGCAGAATTTCCGTGACCATCTGGACGCGGTGAAGATGAACCGTGTGCTGACCGAGATGGTCCGGGACGTCGAGCTGCCCAAGGGGCCGGCGGAGCTGGAGCGGGCCGCGTACGACCGGTCGGCGGTCACCGGTGTGCTGGATGTGCTGGAGATCCGTAATCCCAGCCTGCGTGAGCGTCTGCTGGCCGTGGACCCGGGAGCGGAGGACGCCGCTCCGCCGGAGCCGGCGGCGGGGATCGAGCTGGACGGCGCGGTGCTGGGGTCGGGTGAGGTCGGCCCGTGGCTGGAGGCCCACGGTGATCAGCCGCTCGGTGTGATGACGGTCGACACCTGGTCGCTGGGCAGCGGTTCGGTCACCGAGGTGGCGCTCGCCGCTGCCGGGGGTGCGGCGGCCTGGCTGGATCCGGCCGATCTGGACGAGGCGGACGAGCGGGCGCTGGCGGAGTGGTTCGCGGACCCGGCACGGCCCAAGGTCCTGCACAACGCCAAGAACGCCCTGCGGGTCCTCCCCGAGCAGGGCTGGCGGCTCGAGGGCATTTCCATGGACACGGCGCTGGCCGCGTACCTCGTCAAGCCGGGGCGCCGGTCGTTCGCCCTGGACACACTGGCCGTGGAGTACCTCGGCCGTGAGCTGGCGCCCGCCGCCTCGTCGGACGGCCAGCTGGCCTTCGGTGCGGACGACCGGGCGGAGGCCGAGGCGCTGATGGCGCAGGCCCGTGCGGTGCTGGATCTGGGGGACGCCTTCACGGCGCGTCTGAAGGAGGTCGGTGCCACGGAGCTGCTGTTCGACATGGAGCTGCCGACGTCGATCATGCTGGCCCGCCTGGAGCGGCACGGCATCGCCGCCGACCGGTCGCATCTGGAGGCGATGGAGCAGCAGTTCGCCGGCGCGGTGCAGCAGGCGGTGAAGGAGGCGCACGCCTCCGTGGGCCGGGAGTTCAACCTCGGTTCGCCCAAGCAGCTCCAGGAAGTGCTCTTCGGTGAGCTGGCCCTGCCGAAGACGAAGAAGACGAAGACGGGGTACACCACCGACGCCGACGCACTGGCGTGGCTGGCGGCGCAGACGGAGCACGAGCTGCCGGTGATCATGCTGCGCCACCGTGAGCAGGCGAAGCTGCGGGTCACGGTCGAAGGGCTGATCAAGACGATCGGCGAGGACGGCCGTATCCACACCACGTTCAACCAGACCGTCGCGGCGACGGGCCGGCTGTCCTCGACCGACCCGAATCTGCAGAACATCCCCGTCCGCACGGACGAGGGGCGGGCCATCCGCCGGGGCTTCGTCGTCGGCGAGGGCTTCGAGACGCTGATGACGGCGGACTACAGCCAGATCGAGCTGCGGGTGATGGCGCACCTCTCCGAGGACGCCGGGCTGATCGAGGCGTTCACCTCGGGGGAGGACCTTCACACCACGGTCGCCTCGCAGGTGTTCGGCGTCGAGAAGACGGCGGTGGACGCGGAGATGCGCCGCAAGATCAAGGCGATGTCCTACGGACTGGCGTACGGGCTCTCGGCGTTCGGCCTGTCGCAGCAGCTGAACATCGAGGCCGGTGAGGCGCGGGCGCTGATGGACACGTACTTCCTGCGGTTCGGCGGGGTGCGTGACTATCTGCACCGGGTCGTCGAGGAGGCCAGGTCCACCGGGTACACCGAGACGATCCTCGGTCGTCGTCGTTACCTCCCGGACCTGAACAGCGACAACCGTCAGCGCCGCGAGGCCGCCGAGCGGATGGCGCTCAACGCGCCGATCCAGGGCACGGCCGCGGACATCGTGAAGGTCGCGATGCTGAAGGTGGACCGGGCGTTGACGGAGGCGGAGCTGTCCTCGCGGATGCTGCTCCAGGTCCACGACGAAATCGTCCTGGAGATCGCCGCGGGGGAGCGGGAGCAGGTCGAGGAGATCCTGCGCCGGGAGATGTCCACGGCAGTCGAGCTCCGGGCGCCGCTGGACGTGTCGGTCGGTGTCGGTACGGACTGGGAGACGGCCGCGCACTGAGACATGCGCCCGCGCGAAGGCCGGCCCGGCCGTCGGAGGAGTCCCCCACCGGGCCGGTCCGCCGCCCGGCCTGCCGCAGTCCGTCCGCCGGGCGATCGCAGCCGGGGCGGCGAACGGACCGTGCGTCACCGCCCCGGCTCAGCGGCGTGGCAGCCCGTCCCCGCCCGGCTCGGCCTCCCGCGGGACCGGTTCCCGACTCGCCACGGAGAGCCGGGACGGCCGACGCAGCAGCCGCATCCACACCCCGTACAGCAGCAGGCCGGCCGCCAGGCCCGCCCCGGCGCCGAAGCACGCCGTCGGAATGATGTCGAGCGGGGTGTCCGGCCGGCCGAAGCAGGCGTACCAGCGGGCGCAGCGGTGGACGGTGCCCAGCAGGACGCACAGCCCGAGGAACGCGTCCGCCCACCGGCGTTCGGCCCGGCTCGGTACCGGTAGGGACGCGGGCGCCGGGAGCTGTCCGGTGCGCCGCAGCGCCGTGAAGGTGAACCAGGCCAGGACCGCCAGGGCGACGGCCGAAGTGCCGTACTGGACGAGCTGGAACACCGGGAGGCCCCCGGCAGTGCGGGTGAGGACCGGAACCAGTTCCGTGCCCCACCGGTCGTGGTGGGTGAACGCGTCCCACACGACGTGACTGCCGGCGCCGATGACCGCGGACACGACGAACCACACCGCCTCGGCGGCGACCGGCCGACGGGGCTCGCGCCGCCGCCCCCGGAGGAAGGCGTGCACACGCCCCCGCGCCGGCTCGGGCAGCAGGGCGACGAGCGGTTCGCGGAGCATCAGCCACAGGGCGACCGCGGCGGCCGTGACGAGGACGTCGACCGTGAACACTCCCCACACGGAGTGTGTCACCGCGCCGAACTCCATCGCTCCCGGAATGACGGAGTCCGCGAAGTAGGTCAGGTCGGGTGCGAAGGATCCGGCGACGAGCGCGGACGCCACGAGCGGCCCGCGCCCCGTACCGGACCTGCGGATTCCCGGGAGTACGGCTGCTGCGTGGCTCAGGGTGAACGGCATGGCGGCAAGTATGGGTGAGGCTCTGTCACCGCCTCCGGGAGCGGGCCGGCCCGGGTGCCCGGAAGCTGAGGAATCCGTGAGAACCGGTCAGGGGCCGGTGTTCGCGCGCGGGGAGTTGCCGTAGGGTCTCATGAGTCCTCGCGCTGGGGAGCGCGGGCGTCGTCCACGGGGAGGGACCAGTTCGTATGGCAGCGCAATTCGGCCGCAGGCTGCGCAGGGGGGCCACCACCACCGCCGTGGCGGCGGCAGCCGTGGCGGCCCTGTCGGCATCCCAGGCTCCCGCCGCACCGCAGGCCGACGGCGGGGCGGGCGACCGGGCGGCAGCCGGGGCGACGCCGTCCGACGACGCGGCCACCGGCAACTCGCCGTACTACACGGACCTTCCGCCGCTCACCACTCCGAACAAGCCAGGCGCGTCGGTGAATCTGCCCGTGACCGGCAGCGCCGAGGCCGGGATACCCGCGTCCGTCCTCGCCGCCTACAAGAAGGCCGAGCAGGAACTCGCGGGCACCGACGCCGCGTGCCGCCTGCCGTGGCAGCTCCTCGCCGCGATCGGCAAGGTCGAGTCCGGGCAGGCGCGCGGCGGAAAGGTCGACGCGAACGGCACGACCCTCTCCCCGATCCTCGGCCCCGCCCTCAACGGGCAGGGCTTCGCCCTCATCAAGGACACCGACGGCGGGGCGTACGACGGCGACGCGACCCACGACCGGGCGGTCGGCCCGATGCAGTTCATCCCGTCGACCTGGGCGACCTGGGGCCAGGACGGCAACGGCGACGGCCGCAAGGACCCCGACAACATCTACGACGCGGCGCTGGCCGCCGGGCGCTACCTCTGCGCCGGCACCCGCGACCTGTCGCTCGCCGCCGACCTCGACCGGGCGGTGCTGAGCTACAACCACTCGACGGAGTACCTGCGTACGGTGCGTTCCTGGTTCGAGTACTACAAGCGCGGCACCCACGAGGTCCCGGACGGCACCGGGGTGCTCCCGGCGGGTACCGGGGGCGGTACGTCCCCGTCGCCCACCCCGACACCGAGCACCCACACACCGAGCCCGTCGCCGACCTCGCCCGGCACGGCGAGCCCGTCGCCCACCCCGTCCCCGACGGCTCCGCCGACCACCCAGCCCCCGACGCCCCGGCCCGACGTGTTCGGCAGCCTGGAGAACGCCGGCACCGGCACGCTCGCCGCCACGGCCGGCGAGGAGTTCGACCGGCGTATCGCGGTGCGGGCGCGGAACACCCTGGGCGCCCCGCTGGCGAAGGTGCGGGTCACCTTCACCGTCGTCGGCGACACGGATGCCCGCTTCGCCGGGGGGAGGACCACGGCGACCGTGGCCACGGCAGCTGACGGCACCGCCTCCGCCCCCGCCCTCACCGCCGGGGAGAAGACCGGTTCCTTCAAGGTGACGGCCGTGGCCGGCACCACGAAGCCGCGCACCCTCACCTACACCGCCGACGTCACCGCCCGGGTCGCGGACACCCTCACCCGTACCGACGGCAAGGTCCTGACGGCCACCGTCGGCGGGGCGTTCGCCGACCGGGTCGCGGTCACGACGACGTACAAGGGCACGGGCGTCGCGGGTACGGCCGTCACCGCGACGATGATCACCGACGCGGAGACGCCGGCCGAGAACGACAAGGGGCCGTACTTCAAGGACGCGGACGGCAAGCCCGTCCGCACCCTGGAACTCAGGACCGGCGCCGACGGGCGGCTGGAACTCCCGGAGATCGAGGCCGGCGACACGGCGGGCACCTACACGCTGCGGCTCACCACCGGGAGCGGCGCCACGCTGACCGTCGAGCTGAAGGTCGAGGCCGCCTCCGAGGCCGCCTCCGAGGCCGCCCCCGAGGAAACCCCCGAGGCCTGATCCGCGTGTACGGGACGCGGGGGCCGCGACGGGCGCCCGCGTCCCGTGCGGATCGTGCGCCCGCGTCCCGCCCGCGTCCTGTGCGGATCGGGCGCCAGCGTCCTGTGCGGAACCGGGCGCCCGCGTCTCAGCCCCGGCGCAGCCGGGCCGAGGTGAAGCGGGTCGCCTCCGCCTTCGCCGGGTCCTCGGGCCACGGGTGCTTGGGGTAGCGGCCGCGCAGCTCGGCCCGTACACCCTTGTAACCCTCCCGCCAGAACGAGGCCAGATCCGCGGTGACCGCCGCCGGGCGCCCCGCCGGGGACAGCAGGTGGACCAGGACGGGTACCCCTGCCACCCGGGGGGTCTCGCCGAGCCCGAACAGCTCCTGGAGCTTCACCGCGAGCACCGGCTGCTCACCTCCGTACTCCAGCCGGATCCTGGACCCGCTCGGCACCTCGATGCGTTCCGGGGCGAGCTCGTCCAGCCGGGCGGCGTCCCCCGTCGACCAGGGCAGCAGACGCCGCACGGCCTGCCCGGCGTCGATCCGCGCCAGATCGGAGCGCCGGCGGGCCCGTGACAGCTCGGGCTCCAGCCAGTCCCCGGCACGGTCCAGCAGCGCCCCGTCCGACATGTCGGGCCACGGTGCGCCCAGCACCCGGTGCAGGAAGGCGAGCCGGAGCCGCAGCTGCCCGGCGTCCCGGGTCCACCGCAGCAGGCCGGGGCCCTCACGGCGCAGCCCGTCCAGCAGTGCCCCGCGCACCAGGTCCGGGGCCGGTTCCCGCAGCGGGCGCACCGCCAGCTCGATCGCCCCGAGACGGTCCACGGATCGCGCCACCACGTCACCGCCGGCCCAGTGGACCTCCTCGCCGGAGAACGACAGACGGCCGGCGGCCGCCCGTGCCGTCGCCTCGTCGAGGACGGCGGCCAGGCGCACCCGGGCGGACGCGGCGTGGGCCGGCCGGTCGGCCACCGCGACGGCCAGCCACGGTGCGCTGCGCAGCCGGGAGCCGTTCCCCAGCTCCGCGCCGGTGCCGGAGGCCATGAGGAACGCGCCCTCCCCGCGGGCGCGTGCCACCCGTTCCGGGAAGGCCAGGGCGACGACGAGGCCCACGGCCGCGTCGTCGGGACCGTCGCGGTCGGCGGCGGTGGGGCCGAGGGCCTGTTTCAGCCGCCGTACCTCCTGCCGCCAGCGCGCCGCGTACCCGTCGCCGCCGCGCCGCGCCGTGCGCAGCGCGTGCGCCAGGTCGTCGCCGTACTCCCGGGGCGGTTCCTCGCTGAGCAGCGCGACCACCTCCGCGGCCCGGCGCCCGCCTACCTCCTCCGCCCCGTCCAGCAGGGCCCGGGCCAGCCGGGGATGGAGACCGAGCCGGGACATCCGCACACCCCGGTCCGTCGCCCTCCCCTCCGGGCCCACGGCGCCCACCGCGCCCAGGACCTCCCGGGCCGCCGCCATCGCGCCGGCGGGCGGGGGATCCAGCAGGGCGAGCCCCGAGGCGTCCGGATCGCCCCAGCACGCCGCCTGCAGCGCGAACGCGGCGAGGTCGGCCACCTTGATCTCGGGGGAGGGGAAGGGGGCCAGACGCCCGTCCTCGGCCCGGTCCCAGCAGCGGTAGACGGCACCCGGGGCCTCACGCCCGGCCCGGCCCGCCCGCTGGCGCCCCGCCGCCCGTGACGCCCGCACCGTCGTCAGGGCGCCCAGCCCCCGGGCGTGGTCGGTGCGCGGCTCCCTCGCCAGCCCCGAGTCCACGACGACCCGCACCCCGGGCACCGTCAGCGACGACTCCGCCACGGACGTCGCCAGAACCACCCGGCGCCCGCCGGGGGAACCCGCCAGCACCGCGTCCTGCACGGCCGCCGGGGCCCGCCCGTGGACCTGGAGCACCTCCGCGTCCACGCCGGCGAGCTGCCCGGCCACCCGGCCGATCTCGCCGACGCCGGGGAGGAAGCACAGCACGTCGCCGTCCCGCTCGGCCAGCGCCCGGCGCACCGTGGCGGCCACGTGCGTCAGCAGCGCGGGGTCGACCCTCATGCCGTGCGGCGGGCGGAGCGTGCCGGCCGGCGGCGCCCACACGACCTCGACCGGGTGGGACACGCCGCTCGCCTCGATCACGGGGGCGCCGCCCAGCAGCCGTGACCACCCCTCGGCGTCCGTCGTCGCCGACGCGGCGACCAGACGCAGCTCGGGCCGGAGCGTCTCCCGCACGTCGAGGAGGAAGGCCGCGGCCGTGTCCGCGTCGAGGTGGCGCTCGTGGCACTCGTCGATGATCACCACGTCGGTCCCGGCGAGTTCCTGGTCGCGCTGGAGCCGCTGGAGCAGCACGCCTGTGGTCACCACCTCCACCACCGTGGACGGCCCCACAGCCCGCTCCCCGCGCACGGTGAAGCCGACGCGTTCCCCGGGCCTCTCGCCGAGCAGCCACGCCATGCGCCGGGCCGCGGCCCGGGCCGCGATCCGCCGGGGCTCCGCCACCAGCACCCGGCGCACCGGGCCGTGGCCGGTCAGGCCGGCCAGGGCGAGCGGGACGAGGGTCGTCTTGCCCGTCCCGGGCGGGGCGCACAGCACCGCCGTCCCCCGCTCGTCGAGCGCCCGCTCCAGGGAGGGCACGGCGGTGCGTACGGGCAACTGGTCCAGGGCGTCGGTACGGATCACGCCCCCAGTCTCGTACGGCGGCGGGACCGGCCGGGCCGCGGGACCCCGCGACCGCCCGGGCCGGCGCGGGGTCAGGAGGAGGCCGCGTCCCGTTCGCAGACGAAGATCGCCGTGCCCGGGATCAGGTTCCCGCGCAGCGGGGACCAGCCGCCCCACTCCTGGGTGTTCCAGGCCGGCCACTCCGGCTCCACCAGGTCGACGAGCCGGAAACCGCCCGCGACCACGTCCCGGACCCGGTCACCCAGGGTCCTGTGGTGCTCCACGTACACGGCGTCGCCGCGCTCGTCCTGCTCCACGTAGGGCACGCGGTCGAAGTACGAGGCGGAGACGGAGAGGCCCTCGGGGCCCGGCTCGTCGGGGAACGCCCAGCGGACCGGGTGGGTCACCGAGAAGACCCAGCGTCCCCCCGGCCGCAGCACCCGGTGCACCTCGCGGAAGACCTGGACGGGGTCGGCGACGAAGGGCACCGCGCCGTAGGCGGAGCAGGCCAGGTCGAAGGAGCCGTCGCGGAAGGGGAGCCGTCCGGCGTCGGCCTCCACCAGCGGCACCCCGCCGCCGATGCGCAGGGCGTGCTGGAGCTGGCGGTGGGAGAGGTCCAGGGCGACCGGGCGTGCGCCCCGGCCGGCGAGCCAGCGGGAGCACTGGGCGGCCCCGGCCCCGATCTCGAGGACGTCCTTGCCCTCGAGGTCCCCGGCGGGGCCCAGCAGGGCGGCCTCCGCCTCGTCGAGGCCCTCCGGGCCCCAGACGAAGCGGTCGTCACCGAGGAAGGCGCCGTGGTCGCTCTGGTACTCGTCGGCGTTCCGGTCCCACCAGCCGCGGCTCGCCCGGCTGCTCTCCGCGTCGCCGGCCTCCCGCCGGGTCGCCTCGGGTTCCGGGTCGTAGGTCTCTTGGCTCATCGTGCCCGTCGTTGTAGTTTGCCTTCACCCGCTTCGCGCGGGTGCCTCCACGGGGCCGTACGCGTGTCGTACGGCCGTGTGCACGCGACACACCGGTGTGGCCGATGTGGCCTCGGCGTACGTGAGTTGTGCCGGGATTGGGGTTTTCCGCCCCGGGTGTGCGCCTTCGCGCATTGACCCTGTCCGGCTGCCCACGTATGCTACAAGTTGCGCTGCGAGCCTGCGCGCCTCAGACCTAGCAGGCCGCGCTCGCGTCTGTTGCATGTCCCCTCGGTTGTCGAGGCGCCTCCCTTTCCCGGGTCGGCGCTTTCCAGGCTGTCCGGCTTCTGCAGAGGCGATACGGGCTTTCGGCGTAGCAGTACCTACGACTCACTGTCCGTACCGGAGCCCTTTCCCACATGACGAGCAGCACCGAGACCACCGCCACCACTCCGCAGGTTGCGGTCAACGACATCGGCGACGCGGACGCGTTCCTCGCGGCGATCGACGAGACGATCAAGTACTTCAACGACGGCGACATCGTTGACGGTGTCATCGTCAAGGTTGACCGGGACGAGGTCCTCCTCGACATCGGTTACAAGACCGAAGGCGTCATCCCGAGCCGCGAGCTCTCGATCAAGCACGACGTCGACCCGAACGAGGTCGTCAAGGTCGGCGACGAGATCGAGGCCCTGGTTCTCCAGAAGGAGGACAAGGAAGGCCGCCTGATCCTCTCGAAGAAGCGCGCTCAGTACGAGCGTGCCTGGGGCACCATCGAGAAGATCAAGGAAGAGGACGGCATCGTCACCGGTACCGTCATCGAGGTCGTCAAGGGTGGTCTCATCCTCGACATCGGCCTCCGTGGCTTCCTGCCGGCGTCGCTCGTCGAGATGCGTCGTGTCCGCGACCTCCAGCCCTACGTGGGCAAGGAGCTCGAGGCCAAGATCATCGAGCTGGACAAGAACCGCAACAACGTGGTCCTGTCCCGCCGTGCCTGGCTCGAGCAGACCCAGTCCGAGGTTCGCCAGACGTTCCTCACCACCCTGCAGAAGGGTCAGGTCCGCTCCGGCGTCGTCTCCTCGATCGTCAACTTCGGTGCCTTCGTGGACCTGGGTGGCGTCGACGGTCTCGTGCACGTCTCCGAGCTGTCCTGGAAGCACATCGACCACCCCTCCGAGGTCGTCGAGGTCGGCCAGGAGGTCACGGTCGAGGTCCTCGACGTCGACATGGACCGCGAGCGCGTCTCGCTGTCGCTCAAGGCGACGCAGGAAGACCCGTGGCAGCAGTTCGCCCGTACGCACCAGATCGGGCAGGTCGTTCCCGGTAAGGTCACCAAGCTCGTTCCCTTCGGTGCGTTCGTGCGCGTCGACGAGGGCATCGAGGGCCTGGTCCACATCTCCGAGCTGGCCGAGCGCCACGTGGAGATCCCGGAGCAGGTCGTCCAGGTCAACGACGAGATCTTCGTCAAGGTCATCGACATCGACCTCGAGCGCCGTCGCATCAGCCTCTCGCTGAAGCAGGCCAACGAGGCCTTCGGTGGCGACCCGGCCTCGGTCGAGTTCGACCCGACCCTGTACGGCATGGCCGCGTCCTACGACGACCAGGGCAACTACATCTACCCCGAGGGCTTCGACCCCGAGACCAACGACTGGCTCGAGGGCTTCGAGGCGCAGCGCGAGGTCTGGGAGACCCAGTACGCCGAGGCGCAGCAGCGCTTCGAGCAGCACCAGGCCCAGGTCATCAAGTCCCGCGAGGCCGACGAGGCTGCCGCTGCCGAGGGCGCTGCCGCCCCGGCCGGCGCTGCCCCGGCTGCCTCCGGCGGCAGCGGTGGCGGCTCGTACTCCTCGGAGTCGGCGGACAACTCCGGCGCCCTGGCGTCGGACGAGGCCCTGGCCGCCCTGCGCGAGAAGCTGGCCGGCGGCCAGAGCTGACGCTCTGCCCCAGCCGCTCATCGGCGCGGTAGCTGAAGAGCTGTAGGTGAGGCCCGTCCCCTTCGGGGGGCGGGCCTCACTCGTATGTGCGCGCCGGTGGTCCTCAGGGCGTCACGCTGATGTTGGTGAGGCCCCTGCCGCCGGTCGCCGTGTTGCCGCCGTACACGGTGGTACGGCAGACGTCGCGCCCCGGCCAGGGGCAGGGCGCACGAGGCCAGCGCGGCGGCGAGCAGAAACAGGGGTGCGCATGGGGGCCTTCCCTCGGAGGAGGTGGTGCTGCTCCGCGTCGTGCCCGCGCGACCAGGGGATCGCCTGCGCGAGGCGCGGCTTCGCGTGAGATGTGGAGGCGTTCCCGCACACGCGAACCGGGTTCGTGTGCGGGAATGCGGGGGTGAGCCGCTGAAACTGCCCGTGACGCTGGAGGCGATTGCGTGGGCATGTCAAGGTCTGGATCGATGTGTCGTGCCGGTGGGGCGCCAGAGGAAACGTGTGGGATACACGAGTAACTGACGGCACGTAACAAGCGCTTGCCAGGATCCCCGCAATGCCAGGAACACCAGGGGAGCCAGGGATGACACACGCCTCGAACACCTCGCAGGACTCTTCCGTGGCCGGAGGTGCCAGCCGCCGGACCTTCCTCCGCAACGTCGGCCTCACCAGCGGCGCGGGCGCCATGTTCGCCACCATGGGGGCGCTCGGGCTCGCCCCCACCGCCCAGGCCGCGTCCCGCGAGCCCGCCTTCCGCGCCCCGAGCCCCGGCGACTTCTCGCTGAAGGGAAGGGCCGCGGCGAAGGTCGTCGTCGTGGGTGGCGGCATAGCCGGCCTCACCGCGGCCTACGAGCTGGGCAAGGCGGGCTACGACTGCACGGTCCTGGAGGCGCGCGAGCGCACCGGCGGACGCAACTTCACCGTCCGGGGCGGTGACACGACCACCGACATCTACGGCAACCGGCAGACCGCCCGCTTCAGCAAGGGCCAGTACATGAACGCGGGACCCGGGCGGATCCCGCAGTGGATGGTGACCCTCGACTACTGCCGCGAACTGGGAGTGCCCGTCGAGGTGTTCACCAACGAGAACGCCAACGCCTACATCTTCAACGAGAAGGCCGGGATGAAGGCGCCGGTCCGCTACCGCACCGCCAAGGCCGACACGTACGGCTACGTCGCCGAGCTCCTCGCGAAGGCCGACGACATGGGCGCCCTCGACCGGCAGATCACGGCCGAGGACCGGGAGCGGCTGCTGGAGTTCCTCAAGGAGTTCGGCGACATCGGGGACACCCTCGACTACACCGGAAGCCCCCGGCGCGGATACCGCGTCGACCCTGCCGCCGCCGGGACCCCCGGCGAGGTGCTCGGGTCCGTACCGACCGCCTCCGAGGTCTTCGCGAGCGGAGTCGGGCGCTACTTCTCCTTCGAGTTCGAGTACGACCAGGCGATGCTGATGTTCCAGCCGGTCGGCGGGATGGACCGGATACCCGCCGCCCTCACCGAGGCGGTGGGCGGGCGGAGGATCCGCACCGGGGCGGCCGTCACCGACATCACGAACACCGCGCACGGCGTCTCGGTCACCTACACCCAGGGGGGCCGCACCCGGCGTCTCGAGGCGGACTACTGCATCGCCGCGCTCCCGCCCAACATCCTCGCCAAGACCTCGCACAACCTCGGCGCCGCCGTGCAGAGCGCCCTGGAGGCATGCAAGCCGTCCTCCGCGGGCAAGATCGGACTGGAGTACCGGAGCCGCTGGTGGGAGAGCGACCACCGGATCTTCGGCGGAATCACGGAGACCGACATGGACCTCTCGCACATCTGGTACCCGTCGTACGGTCACCTGGGTGACCGGGGCACCGTGATCGGGTACTACAACACCGGCTCCAACGCAGACGCCTACGCCGCACTCAGCCCCCGCGAGCGGGAGGCCAGGGCCGTCGCCCAGGGCGTGAAGATCCACGGTGAGAAGTACCGCACGGAACTTGCGACGTCCTTCTCCCACCACTGGCGTCAGACGCCCTACCTGGAGGCGTCCTGGCACTCGCTGTCCGGCGGCCCCGACGCCCCGGCCTTCGCCCCGCTCAACAGCCCTGCCGGGCATGTCTACTTCGCCGGCGACTACCTCAGCCACACCGACGCCTGGCAGCACGGGGCGTTCACCTCCGCGCGGAAGGTGGTGACGGAGCTGCACAGCCGGGTCCTCGCCTGACCTCCGGGGAAAGCGGCGCGGCCGGGAATGCCGGGGCCGGGCGGGGTGTTCTTGTCGAGGAACACGAGGAGGAGCGGTAACCGTGCCTGATCCGCAGAGTTTGTACGAATGGGAACCGAAGGGCCTGGCCGTCGTCGACATGGCCCTGGCCCAGGAGTCGGCCGGTCTGGTCATGCTCTACCACTTCGACGGCTACATCGACGCGGGAGAGACCGGCGAGCAGATCGTCGACGGCCTGCTCGACACGCTGCCGCACCAGGTCGTGGCCCGCTTCGACCACGACCGGCTCGTCGACTACCGGGCGCGCCGCCCGCTGCTGACCTTCAAGCGCGACCGGTGGACGGCGTTCGAGGCGCCCACGCTCGACGTCAGGGTCGTGCAGGACGCCACGGGGGCGCCGTTCCTCCTGCTGTCCGGACCGGAACCGGACGTCGAGTGGGAGAGGTTCGCCGCCGCCGTGGAGCAGATCGTGGAGCGTCTCGGTGTCCGCCTCGCGGTCAACTTCCACGGCATCCCCATGGGCGTCCCGCACACCCGGCCCGTCGGCCTCACCCCGCACGGAAACCGCACCGACCTGATGCCCGGGCACCGCAGTCCCTTCGACGAGGCGCAGGTTCCCGGTTCCGCCGAGGCACTCGTCGAGTACCGGCTGATGGAGGCCGGGCACGACGTCCTCGGGGTGGCCGCCCACGTGCCGCACTACGTCGCCCGGTCCGCCTACCCGGACGCCGCGCTGACCGCCCTCGAGGCCGTCACCGCGGCAACCGGGCTGGTCCTGCCGAGCGTCGCGCACACCCTGCGCACGGAAGCGCACCGCACCCAGACCGAGATCGACCGGCAGGTCGGCCAGGGCGACGAGGAGCTCGTCTCGCTCGTCGAGGGGCTTGAGCACCAGTACGACGCGGTCGCAGGCGCGGAGACGCGGGGCAACCTCGTCGCCGAGCCGGCCGACCTCCCCTCGGCGGACGAGATCGGTCTCGAATTCGAACGCTTTCTCGCGGAGCGTGAAGGCGATGCCTGAACGGGCCTCCGGCCCGAACCGGCCGGAGGCCCGCCGGGCATCCCTTAGGCTCGGCGCATGCTGAAAGTGGGCCTGACCGGCGGAATCGGCGCCGGCAAGAGCGAAGTGTCCGGGCTTCTCGCACGCTACGGAGCCGTGGTGATCGACGCCGACCGGATCGCACGCGAGGTCGTCGAGCCCCACACCCCCGGACTCACCGCGGTCGTCGAGGCGTTCGGGCCGTCCGTCCTCAATCCCGACGGCTCCCTGGACCGGCCCGCACTCGGCTCGATCGTCTTCGCCGATACGGCCGCGCTCGCCAGGCTCAACGCCATCGTCCACCCGCTCGTCGCCGCCCGTTCCGCCGAACTGGAACGGGCGGCGGGAGCCGGCGCGGTCGTCGTGCACGACGTCCCGCTGCTCACGGAGAACGGACTGGCCCCGCTCTACGACGTGGTCGTCGTCGTCGACGCGCGGCCCGAGACCCAGCTCGACCGGCTCGTACGGCTGCGCGGAATGACGGAGTCGGACGCCCGCGCCCGGATGGCCGCGCAGGCCACCCGGGAGGACCGGCTGGCCGTCGCCGGCCTCGTCATCGACAACGACGGGCCGCTGGAGGAACTGGAACCGCAGGTCCGGGACGTCTGGTCGCGGCTCGTGGAGCGGGCCGCCGAAGGCTGAGCGGGCGGCCGGCCGGAATACGGGTACCCGCCCGGACGTTGAAACGCCGACGCAGAAGGGAAGGACAGGGGCGTGCCCGAGAGGAATCCGGAAACCCATGTGATCGACTTCCGCGCGGCTGAGCAGCTGCTGGCCGCACGGGACCCGCAGGGTGCGGTCAAGCTGCTCGACTCCGTGATCGCCGCCCACCCGGAGAACACCGCGGCACGCCTCCTGCGGGCCCGGGCGTTCTTCGCGGCGGCGCAACTGCGCCCGGCCGAGCTGGAGTTCGAACTGGTCCTGGAGCGGGAGCCGGACAACGCCTTCGCCCACTTCGCCCTGGCCCGTACCTTCCAGCGGGCCGGCCGTCCCGAGCAGGCCACCCGCCACTTCCGGCTGGCGGCCGCGCTCGACCCGAACCCGGAGTATCTCCGGGCCGCGCGGTTCGACGACCGGCCTGACCTGACCTGACCCGCCCCGCCCGGCTCGGGCTCAGGCTCGGGCTCGGACGACCGTCGGCCCTCCCGGCCCGGCCCGGTGGCCGTCGCTCCCCGCCCGGCCCGGTTGCCGCGCCTGAGCCGCAGAGCCGGGGTTCAGCGCTCGTACGGCGTGTCACGGGGTCTGGTCCGACCGCTCCGGTCGGCTTCGTACGGGGGTACATCGCGGCCGGGCTGGTAGTGCGGGCCCTGCCGCAGGTGCCGGACCACGATGCACAGGTCCGTCAGCGCGATCAGCAGCAGCACCCCGCAGGCCGCCGCCCACCCGGCACGTCCGACGGCGGTGAAGGCCGCCAGGCCGAGGGCCGCCCAGAGCGTGCCCCACAGGCTCAGCCAGAGCCGCATCCGCAGGGGGCTGCGAGCGGTGGAGGGTTCGTTTCCGGTACGCATCGCCATCTCCTCCCCTCCAGCATCGCCCCGGAGCGGGGCGTGAGGAAACCGGCAGCCGGCCCGGCGCCCCCGCTCCCGGCCGGCTTCCTCCCGTCGTGGCGCCGGGGGAACGCCCCGACGGGCCCGTACGTTCCGTCAGGTATGAGCGGACGGTGGGTACGCGAGGGGCACACCGGGACGGGACCCGGACCGATCACACCGGACGGCTGCGCGGTCGAGCTGTACGCGCGGCTGTCCCCCGGCACCGAGCCGGAGGTGATCGGCTCCGTGCTGAACCCCGGGGCGACGGTGCTCGAACTGGGCTGTGGGGCGGGCAGGGTGACGCACCCGCTGGTGGAGCGTGGCTTCGAGGTGACGGCCGTGGACGAATCGGAAGGGATGCTGGAGCTCGTCCGCGGTGCGCGTACGGTCCTGAGCGCCATCGAGGACCTCGACCTGGGCCCGGAGCGGTTCGACGCGGTGGTGCTCGGCTCGTTCCTGGTGCACACGGGCGATCACCGGGTCAGGGACGGGCTGCTCGCGACCTGCCGCAGGCACGTGAAGGACGGCGGTGTCGTGCTCGTGCAGCGGGAAGGCGCCGACTACCACCGTGACCTGCCCCGGGAGCGGGAGGACCGGAAGGCAGGGTGCACGATCAGGATCCTCTCGGCCCGCCCTCTGGGGGACGGGGTGAACGAGGTGCGTGCCGAGTACGTCTTCGAGGACGCCCGGTGGACCCAGACCTTCCGTTCCCGGGAGCTGAGTGTCGAACGGTTCGAGGCGTATCTGGCCGGGGCCGGCCTGCCCGTCGACCGCTACCTCACCCCGGACGGCGTCTGGGTCCTCGCCAGACCCGCGCGGTCCGGCGACTCCCCGGGGTCCTGACCGGGAGCGGCGCAACGGTGCCGGCGGGCGACGGGCCCCGGGCGGCGTGGATCAGTGGACGAAGCGGTAGCTGCGCCAAGGGGCGTTGCGGGGCGAGTTGATGTCCGTGAAGGTGGTGGCGACATACGTCGTCCCGCCGCCGGAGCAGTCGCTGGTCGGGTAGAGGATCATGTCGATCCTCGTCTCGTTGACGACCTCGCGCGCGCCGCCGGGCGCCATCTTGTGACAGCCCTTGACCGACGGGCTGTTCACGCTGACGACCTCGTCCTTGTCGGTCCGGTACTCGACGGGGCCGACCGCCGTACGCCCGAGCCCCGAGCAGCCCGTGACGGCCAGGCAGAGCACCAGGGCCGCACCGGCGGCGATGCCGGTACGCCGGCGGGTTACGGCGGGGGGTGGGGTGACGGGCATGGGCGGGATCCTCGTCTGCTCGTCCGGCTCGTCAGTGCGTCACGTCCGGCTCGTCGGTACGTCACAGGGACGTGCTGGCGCTGGCCACCCTGCCCGGTCCGTCCGGCGCGGGCACCCGGTACGCGTCCGGCCGGGGGCCCAGGCACCCGGACGGGGGTTCGAGAATGGGCCAATCGGGCATATCGTGTTAATAGGGCGTGATGGATGGGTGCCGTACGCACCCCGTAGGCAGGGGGCCGTGATGGTCCAGGTTCTGTTGATCGCAGTGGTGGTGGTCGTTCTCGGCGGCCTGGTCTACGCCATGGCCGCGGCCCGGGTCGTGAAGCAGTACGAGAGGGGTGTGGTGCTCCGGCTCGGCCGGCTCCACGACGCGGTGCGCCCGCCGGGCTTCACGATGATCGTTCCGGGCATCGACCGGCTCCGGAAGGTGAACATGCAGATCGTGACGATGCCCGTGCCGGCCCAGGACGGGATCACCCGGGACAACGTCACGGTGCGGGTGGACGCGGTCATCTACTTCAAGGTGGTGGACCCGGCGAGTGCCGTCATCCAGGTGGAGGACTACCGCTTCGCGGTCTCCCAGATGGCGCAGACCTCCCTGCGCTCGATCATCGGCAAGAGCGATCTGGACGACCTGCTCTCCGACCGCGAGAAGCTGAACCAGGGGCTGGAGCTCATGATCGACAGTCCGGCGGTGGGCTGGGGCGTCCAGATCGACCGGGTGGAGATCAAGGACGTCTCCCTGCCCGAGACCATGAAACGGTCGATGGCCCGGCAGGCCGAGGCCGACCGTGAGAGGCGCGCCAGGGTCATCAACGCCGACGCGGAGCTCCAGGCGTCGAAGAAGCTCGCCCAGGCCGCCCAGCAGATGTCGTCCCAGCCCGCCGCTCTCCAGCTGAGGCTGCTGCAGACCGTCGTCGCGGTCGCGGCCGAGAAGAACTCCACGCTGGTCCTGCCCTTCCCCGTGGAGCTGCTGCGCTTCCTGGAGCGTGCCCAGCAGGAGAATCAGGGACAGGCCTCGGAGCCCGCCGCTTCCACCGCTCCGGAACCCGCGGGCGTACCCGGGAGTCAGGATCCTGTCACGGAACCGCCGGGCGAGGACGGGAGCACCGCCACCCCCGGCGCCGACCTCGTGGACCCGGCGGGGACGGGCCTCGTGGATCCGGCCGTCGGTGCGGCGGCGACGGGCCTCGTCGGCCGCTCAGCCCTCGACCCGGCCGCCCTGGATCCCTCGGTCACCGAACAGACGTTCACGGATCAGCCGCTCCCCGACGCGCCCCTGCCGGTGGCCGGGACGGAGCCCGGGCCGGACCCGGAAGCCGGCCCCGACAGGCCACCGGAGGCCGGCCCCGGCCGCCGGGGGCGAGACCGGTCCCGCAGGGGACCGCTGACCCGCCACTGAGCCGGGCAGGTCTCCGGGATCCTCCGACAGGACCCCGGGGCCACGGGCCCGATATCCGGCCGTGCCCGGACCGGGTACCCCTCCCGCCGGGACCGGGCCGCATGGCCGCCGGCCACGCACCGGGCGTTCCGCCCGTCCTGCGGGGATCCGCCGCCGGCCCGGCACCGGACCGCCGTCGCCACGCCCGGCCGCCCGGCCGCCCGGCCGCCCGGCCGCCCCGCCGGCCCGGCACCGGACCGCCGTCGCCACACCCGGCTCCCCGGCCGCCCGGCCGCCCGGCCGCCCCGCCGGCCCCGGAGGTCTCCGGACCGTCCGCGGGTCCGGTCCGCCGGGGACACGGCCGGGGCGGGCGGTGTCATACCCCGCGCCTAGACTCGCCGGAACAGGACAAGTGCGACCGGACGGGATACGGAGGGGGTGAGGCACATGGGCAGTCGGACGCCGGGCACGGACGTCACCACCGAGCGGCTGCTGAGATGCGCTGCCGTCTTCCTCCCCGCACCGCTGCCCAGGGACGGCCGGATCGTCTTCTGGGACCCCGACGGAACGGTCGGCCTCCCGGGCTCCGACAGCGCCGACACGGCCGAGGGCGGCGCCGGCCCGGACCGGACGGCCGTCGAACTCACCGTCGTCGAGAGCGACGGCACCGACGGCGTCCGCACCCGCACCGTGCCCGCCGTGGAGCTCTCCCTCATGGCGGCGGTGCCTCTCCTCGCGGGCGCGCGGCACCGCGCCCTGGCGCACCCCGCGACCCGTGCCTGGGGAGCGGCCGCCCTGCACGCGCTCACCCTGGCCGCCCGCGGCCGGCTCCTGCCCGGGCTCACCCCGGAAGGCCACGACGCCTGGCGGGCGGGACCGCGTGACGCGGAGGACATCGCCCACCTGAGGGCCGTCGCCGCCGCCATGCCGTACGAGGGGCACGCCGTCCCGCTGGACGGCACGCCGCTGCGGCTCCCCGAACCCCGCGCGCTGCTCGGCGCGTTCCTCGACGCCGTGGCCGACACCCTGCCGCGGACTCCCGCCGCGGCCCACGCCATGGGCGCGCCCTTCGCCGCCCGTGAACCCCAGCACCTCCCCGACGCCCGGGCCTGGGCCGTCGAGGTGGCGTCGGGACTCGACGCCGGGGTGCGTGTCTCCCTCCGGCTCGACCTCTCCGCCTACGACGTGTTCGACACACCGGACCCGGCCGAGGGGGCGGCCTCGGACGCCGCTGCCGCGCGCCAGGCCGCGGCCGCCGTCGTCCAGGTGCACAGCCTGGCCGATCCGACGTACGTCACCGACGCGGCCACCCTCTGGGCCGGCGGGGCCGGCGAACCCTTCGGGCCCAGGGCCCGGATCGACGCCGTACTCGCCCTGCGTCGCGCAGCCCGCGTCTGGCCTCCCCTCGAGCGGCTGCTCGACCAGCCCGTCCCCGACGTGCTCGCGGTCACCGAGGAGGAGCTCCACGAGCTGATCGGCACGGCCGGAGCGCGGCTCGCGGCGGCGGGCGTCACCGTGCACTGGCCTCGTGAGCTGGCACGGTCCCTCACCGCGACCGCCGTCGTGCGCCCCGCACCGGGGTCCGCGACGGACGGCACCTCGTTCTTCGACGCGGAGCACCTCTTCGCCTTCGACTGGCAGCTCTCCCTCGGGGACGACCGGCTCACGGAGGCGGAGATGGACACGCTGGCCGAGGCCCACCGGCCTGTGGTGCGGCTGCGTGACCAGTGGGTCGTCGTCGACCCCGCCCTCGTACGCAAGGCCCGCAAGCGGCAGCTCGGCCTCCTCGATCCGGTGGACGCCCTCGCCGTGGCCCTCACCGGAAGCGCCGAGGTCGACGGCGAACAGGTCGAAGCCGTACCCGCCGGCGCCCTCGCCGCGCTGCGCGCACGCATCCTCGACGAGGACGCCACCCTCCCGGCGCCGGCCGGCCTCCACGCCACCCTCCGGGACTACCAGCTCCGCGGCCTGGCCTGGCTGGACCGTATGACCTCCCTCGGTCTCGGCGGCTGCCTCGCCGACGACATGGGCCTGGGGAAGACGATCACCGTCATCGCGCTCCACCTCCACCGCGCACAGGACGCGCCCACCCTCGTCGTCTGCCCCGCCTCCCTCCTCGGCAACTGGCACCGGGAGATCAACCGCTTCGCTCCCGGGGTGCCCGTGCGGCGCTTCCACGGGACCGACCGCGAACTCGGCGGCCCCGACGGCGGATTCGTCCTCACCACCTACGGCACGATGCGCTCGGGCGCGGAGCAGCTGGCCGCCCACACCTGGGGCCTCGTCGTCGCCGACGAGGCCCAGCACGTCAAGAACCCCCACTCCTCCACCGCCAGGGCCCTGCGTACGATCCCCGCCCCCGCCCGGGTCGCACTGACCGGGACTCCCGTCGAGAACAACCTCTCCGAGCTGTGGGCCCTGCTCGACTGGACCACACCCGGGCTGCTCGGCCCGCTCAAGGCGTTCCGTGCCCGGCACGCCAGGATCGTCGAGAACACCGGCACAGCCGCCGGCCTGGGCAACGAGGAGGCGGTCGAGCGGTTGTCCCGGCTGGTCCGCCCCTTCCTGCTGCGCCGCAAGAAGTCCGATCCGGGCATCGCCCCGGAGCTGCCGCCCAAGACGGAGACCGACCACCCCGTCTTCCTCACCCGGGAGCAGGCCACGCTCTACGAGGCGGCGGTCCGCGAGACGATGACGCACATCGAGCAGTCCGAGGGCATCGCGCGACGGGGGCTGATCATGAAGCTGCTGGGCTCGCTCAAGCAGATCTGCAACCACCCCGCCCAGTACCTCAAGGAGGAGCCGACCCGGCTCGCCGGGCGCTCCGGCAAGCTCGCCCTGCTCGACGAACTCCTCGACACCATCCTGGCCGAGGGCAGCGCCGTCCTGATCTTCACCCAGTACGTCTCCATGGCCCGCCTCCTCTCCGCCCACCTGGCCTCCCGCGCCATCCCGTCCCAGCTGCTGCACGGGGGCACACCCGTTCCCGAGCGGGAGCGCATGGTGCGGGAGTTCCAGTCGGGCGAGGTACCGGTCTTCCTCCTCTCCCTCAAGGCGGCCGGCACCGGGCTGAACCTCACCCGCGCCGCACACGTCATCCACTACGACCGGTGGTGGAACCCGGCGGTCGAGGAGCAGGCGACCGACCGCGCCTACCGCATCGGGCAGACCCAGCCCGTCCAGGTCCACCGGCTGATCGCCGAGGGAACCGTCGAGGACCGCATCGGTGAACTCCTCGCGTCCAAGCGGGTCCTCGCCGACGCGGTCCTCGGATCCGGCGAAGCCGCCCTGACCGAGCTCAGCGACCGTGACCTCGCCGACCTCGTATCCCTGCGCAGGACGTCATGAGCGGTCCCTCGGCCCGCCCCGGCCCCGACGACCTCCGGCGCACCTTCGAAGCGGTACCCGCGCGCACCGCCGACGCCGAAGGCCCCTTCGCCGAGAGCTGGTGGGGCCGTGCCTGGGTGGAGGCCCTGGAATCCCTCTCGATGGACGAGGGGCGCCTCGCCCGCGGCCGCACCTACGCGGACGGCGGTCATGTCGCCGCGATCACGGTCACCCCCGGCAGGGTCATCGCCTACGTCCACGGCAGCCGCCCCCGCCCCTACCGCGCGGAGCTGCGTCTGCGCACCTTCCCCGCCTCCGACTGGGACAGCCTGCTGGACGCCGTCGCAGCCCGGCCGGGCCATCTCTCCGCACTGCTCGACAAGGAGATGCCCCACTCCCTGGTCGACACCGCGGGCGAGGCGGGCATCCGCCTGCTGCCGGCCGCCGGCGATCTCGACCCGGACTGCTCCTGCCCGGACCGCGGCCTGCCCTGCAAGCACGTGGCCGCGCTCTGCTACCAGACGGCACGGCTGCTGGACAGCGACCCGTTCGTCCTCCTGCTGATGCGCGGCCGGGGCGAGCGTGAACTCCTCGACGAGCTGGGCCGCCGCAATGCCGAGCACTCGGCCCGCGAGCGCCCCGCCACACCCGCCATGCCCTCCGTCGCGGCAGGTGAGGCCCTGGCGGAGCGCTTCCTCCCACCGCTGCCGGCGCCACTTCCCGTGCCACCGCATCCCGGTGAGCCGCCGTCCTACCCAGAGCTGCCCGGCGCACGCGACCCGCTCGGCCTCGACCACCTGGCCACGGACGCGGCGGCCCGCGCCCACGCGCTGCTCAGCACCGGGCACGATCCACTCGCGGGGGCCGACGTCTGGCAGGACGCCGTACGGATCGCCGCGTCCCGGCCCACAGCCGGTCTCACCGCCACCACCCGGGCCCTCTACCGCGAGCTGGCCTTCGCCACCGGCCGCGGCACGACCGACCTGGCGCGAGCCGTGGCGGCCTGGCGGCAGGGCGGAGCCGAGGGCCTGGACACACTCGAGAGCCCGTGGGACCCCCCGGCCGGTCCGTTCGACCGGGCCAGACCCGCTCTCGTCGCCGCCGGCTTCCCCCGCTTCCAGCCATGGCGCAACAGGATCACCGACACCGCCGGAACCCTGCAGCTCCGCTTCGGCCGCGATCACCGCTGGTACGGCTACGAGTCCGAACCGGGCGAGGACGACTGGTGGCCCAGGGCGGCGCCGGACGCCGACCCCGTCGCCGCCCTCACCGCACTGCGAAGGTGAAGACCAGGAGCGCGATCACCAGGGCGGCACACACCGGGAGCGCCACCCGGCGGGCCTTGCCGAAGGACTCGTCCTCCGCGTCGCTCATCCCGCGGTCGGCGGAATGGGCGGACGCCAGATGCTCCCAGGCCATCGCGTCGATCCTCCGCGTGGTGAGCAGCGACGGCGACCAGTCGCAGTGCGTGCAGACGAGGAAGTCCCGGTACGGGTCGTACCGGAAGTCGCGCTCGATGTTCACCGTGAACACCCGGTCGTCGGGGCCGACGGCCGTCAGACGGCGTATCGCCACACCCATGTCGGTCACTCCCTGGCCGTGTCCTCAGCCGGCACGTGCCTCCCACGGCACCTGGGCACGGCCGCCGGGACCGTCCCCGGCCACGGAACCGTAGCGGACGGTGGCGACGGGTGGGGGGCCGCCGGTGCCGACGGCGTCCGAGACGAACTGCGTGTGGACGGGGGCGGAGCAGGCGGTACAGGTCACTGACGGTATCCGTCCAGGAAGCGGCCGATACGGCTGATCGCCGCGTCCAGATCGTCGGCGTGCGGCAGGGTGAGGATACGGAAGTGGTCCGGGCGCGGCCAGTTGAAGCCGGTGCCCTGCACCACCTGGATCTTCTCCCGGAGCAGCAGGTCGAGGACGAACCGCTCGTCGTCGACGATGTGATGGACCTTCGGATCGATGCGCGGGAAGGCGTACAGCGCACCCCTGGGCTTCACGCAGGAGACCCCGGGGATCTCGTTCAGTCGCTCCCAGGCCCGGTCGCGCTGCTCGTGGAGCCGCCCCCCGGGCGCCGTGAGTTCGCGGATCGACTGCCGTCCGCCGAGCGCCGCCTGGATGGCGTACTGCGCGGGGGCGTTGGGGCACAGCCGCATCGAGGCCAGCATGGTCAGCCCCTCGAGGTAGCTGGCGGCGTGCTGCCGCGGTCCCGAGACCACCATCCAGCCCGAGCGGAACCCGGCGACGCGGTACGTCTTGGACAGGCCGCTGAACGTGAGGCAGAGCAGGTCGGGCGCCAGGACCGCCGCACTGTGGTGCTCGGCGTCGTCGTACAGGATCTGGTCGTAGATCTCGTCGGCGAACACCATGAGGCCGTGCCTGCGGGCGAGGTCGAGCATGCCTTCGAGGACCTCGCGGGGGTAGACCGCGCCCGTCGGGTTGTTCGGGTTGATGATCACCATGGCCCGGGTGCGGTCGGTGATCTTGGCGGCCATGTCGGCGAGGTCGGGGTTCCAGTCCGCCGCCTCGTCGCAGGTGTAGTGCACGGCCTTGCCGCCCGCCAGGGTGGTGACGGCGGTCCAGAGCGGATAGTCCGGGCTGGGGACGAGGATCTCGTCGCCGTCCTCCAGCAGCCCCTGCACGGCCATGGAGATCAGCTCGGACACCCCGTTGCCGAGGAAGACGTCGTCCACGTCGACACCGGTCAGACCCATCGCCTGGTACCGCTGGGCGACGGCCCGGCGCGCGGACAGGATGCCGCGCGAGTCGGTGTACCCGTGCGCCTTGGGAAGCATCCGGATCATGTCCTGGACGATCTCCTCCGGCGCCTCGAAGCCGAAGAGAGCGGGATTGCCGGTGTTGAGGCGGAGCACACTGTGGCCCGCCTCCTCAAGGGCGTTGGCCTGTTCGATGACCGGGCCCCGGATCTCGTAACAGACCTCGTTGAGCTTGCTGGACTGCCGGAACTCCATGCGTGCCTCCCCGACCCGATTGCGATACTTGGTTTTACCAAGCTCGGGCTTGGAAAGTCCAACAACATGTCTAGACTGCGGCTCATGCCACGTCAGCAGCAGCCAGCCCGCCCCGCCCGCCGCCGGAGCTACGACCAGTTCTGCGCCACCGCCCGCGCCCTGGACGCCGTCGGCGACCGGTGGACCCTGCTGATCGTCCGTGAACTGCTGGCCGGGCCGCGCCGCTACACGGATCTGCACGCCGACCTGCCCGGGGTCAGCACAGACGTACTGGCCTCCCGGCTCAAGGACATGGAGCAGGGCGGACTGGCGGTGCGCCGCCGGCTCCCGCCGCCCGCGGCCGCCTCCGTGTACGAGTTGACCGCACGGGGCCGCGGGCTCCTCCCGGTACTCACCGCGCTCGCCGGATGGGGCGCGCCCGCACTCGGCGAGCGCCGCCCCACGGACGCGCTCAGGGCGCACTGGTTCGCCCTGCCGCTGCTGCGCTCCCTCGAAGGCCTCACCGAGGCCGGAGTGGTCGAAGTCGGTCTCCCGGAAGGGACGTTCCACCTGCGGACCGGCGAAGAGGCGGAGGGGCGGGACGTCTACGGATACGGACCCGCGGAGGACCCCGACGCGCGCCTGGTGCTGGACGAGGACGCCGCACTGGACCTGGCGCGCGGGGGATGCGCCCTCGCGGAGCTGGTCCGGGGCGGCCGGGCGCGGGTGCACGGCGAAGGAGCGCTCGCCGCCGCGCTCCGGGAGACGGGCCGGGAATGACCCCCGGCGGGCGTACGCGCGAAGGTCTCCCGGGCGCACCGGCCCGCCGCGCCCGGGCGCACGTGCGAAAGGAGTGTGACGTAGGGTCAGTTGGCGGGGGTCTCGCCGTACGCGCCGAAGCCCGACGCCACCAGACCGTCCCGGAAGGTCAGCACCTCGCTCACCCTGCCGCCGATCTGGTTGAGGTAGTCGATCACGAGCGCGTCCACGCTCGCACGTACGTCCATCACCTCGAACCTCAGGTCGGGGATCTTCTCCAGCCCCGCGGCCCAGTAGGCGCGCAGGGCCTCCTTGCCGTGCACAGTGCCGGCCGGGTCACCGGTCAGCCGGGCGATCATGGGCGAGCTGAAGGTCACGTCGTCGTGGTAGTGGGCAAGGACGCGGTCCAGGTCGTGGGAGTTCCAGTCCTCCTGCCACCGGGAGGCGAAGCTGCGGGCGAATTCGAGATCCATGGGGATCATGATGCGGCAGAGCGATGATGGACGGGTGCGATTCGAACCCATCACCTGGGAGCGGCTGGTCCGCGCCCTCGCCGCCCATGCCGACGGTCTCGAACCCGCGGACGGCGGTTCCTGGCTGAAGATCGGTGTCGACGGAGCCCCGGCGGCCCGTCCCGCCGAGCCCGCCGAGCGGCTCGCCGAAGCCCTGCGGGCCCGAGGGCGTGCGGTGCTCACCGTCTCCACCGGCGGATTCCTGCGGCCGGCCAGCCTCCGCTACGAATACGGCAAGGAGGACCCGGACTCCTACGCCGACAGCTGGTTCGACACCGGGGCGCTGTGGCGCGAGGTCTTCAGGCCGCTCGAGCCGGGCGGAGACGGACGCGTCCTGCCCGACCTCTGGAACCCCCGCACCGACCGGGCCACCCGCAGCCCCTACCAGGAGCTCCCCGACGGCGGTGTGCTGATCCTGCACGGCCCGCTGCTCCTCGGGCAGTGGTTCCCGTTCGACCTCGGCGTCCACCTCAGCCTCTCGCCGGGCGCGCTGCGACGGCGGACGGAGGAGAGCGAGCGCTGGACGCTGCCCGCCTTCTCCCGGTACGAGGACGAGGTCGCGCCCGCCGGACGCGCGGACGTGGTCGTCCGGGCCGACGACCCGCGCCATCCGGCCTGGACCGGACTCGGCTGACGGAGAGAGAAGGGGGCGCCGGTCCTGGACTGCCCGCACGTACCGCGGGCAGTGCGTACGTGACGACCGGTCAGCCGGGACGCACGCACCGCCCGACCAGCCTCGGTGCAGTCGCAGGCGCACCGGCCCCGGACGGCCCGTGCGGTGGGGCGCCCCCGCTCAGACGCCCGGGGCGTCCCGGCCTGGCGGTGCGGGACGGACGAGCGCCCGGCGCAGGGCGAGCGCGGCCATCGGCAGCAGGAGGCAGGCCGCCGACGCGTTGAGCCACCCGTAGCCGAGACGGGAGACGATCACCCCGGCCAGCGCCCCGCCGGCCCCCGCGGCCGTGTTCATCGCGAGGTCGGACAACCCCTGGGCGGCGGCCCGGGACGCCTGCGGCACCGACTCGGTGAGCAGGGCCGAACCACCGACCAGCCCCGCCGACCAGCCGAGCCCCAGGACGAACAGACCCGCCGCGGTCCTGGCGTGTCCGCCGCCCGACGTGCCCGCGAGCACGGCGGCGCAGCACATCAGTCCGGCGGCGAGCCCGATGACCGTGAGCCGTCCCGCCTTGTCGGCGATCCGGCCCATCACCGGGGAGAAGGCGTACATGCCCGCGATGTGCCCGCTGATGACCAGGCCGATCAGCTGGATGCCCGCGCCGTGGTGCCCCAGATGAACGGGGGTCATCACCATGACGGAGACCATCACGGTGTGGCACACGGTGACCGTGACCAGCGCCAGCCCGGCCATCGGCGAACTTCTCACGGCCTCCAGGCCCGCCCTCAGCGACCGCTTCGAGGCGGTCCCGGCGTCCTCGGGGGAGAGGGCTCGCGCGGTGAGGAGCGGATCGGGGCGCAGCAGTACGAGGACCAGGATCCCGGTGATCAGGAAGATGCCGGCCGCCCAGGCGAAGGGACCCGCGGTCTCGGGTACAGCGGTTCCCCGGAAGACCCGGCTCGCGGGCGAGGCGATGTTGGGGCCGAGCACCGACCCGATGGTGGTGGCCCACACCACGGTGGAGATCGCCCGTGCCCTGCGGTCCGGCTCGGCGAGGTCGGCAGCGGCGAACCGCGCCTGGAGGTTGGCCGACGACCCCGCGCCGAAACCCGCCATCCCGAGAAGGAGCAGCGGGAAGCTGCCCACCAGGGTCGCCGTCACCACGAGAAAGGCGCCGAGGGCGCCGATCGCGTAGGCGAGGGCCAGCCCCGGGCGTCTGCCCCGCGAGGTCATCAGCGCGGCCAGTGGCAGTGACAGCAGCGCCGTGCCCGTCACCGAGGCGGTGGGGGCGAGACCGGACAGGGCGTCGGAGCCGCTCACCTCGGCCGCGAGGACGGGAGCGAGGGCGATGCCTACGGCCACCCCGAGCCCGCCGAGGATCTGGCTGCCGACGAGGACGGCGGAGGTCCTGCGCCGGAGCGCCGGCAGGTCCGCGGCCGTGAACCGGGAGGCGCGGGCAGTCGTCACCGGCGCAGTGTGTCAGCTCGCACGCCGGTACGGAACGGCGCCGCCGTGCGAGGACCCGCTCAGAACAGCGGCTGCGGAAGTATCCCCTCCAGCGCCAGCAACCGCCGTTTGGTCTCCAGCCCGCCGCCGAACCCGCCGAGACCGCCGTCGCTCTCCACCACCCGGTGGCACGGGACGACCACCGGCAGCGGATTGGAACCCATGGCCGCCCCCACGGCCTGGGCGCCGTCCGGCCGCCCGACACGGGCCGCCAGGTCCCCGTACCCCACGACGGCGCCGAAGGGCACCCCGGTGGCCAGCTCGCGGAGCACCTCGCGGTGGAAGCCGGAGCTCAGCGACCAGTCCAGAGGGAGGGAGAACTCCCGCAGCTCACCGGCGAGGTAGGCCGCGACCTGTCCCTCGGGCGCGGCCAGCAGGGCGGAGCCCGGCGCCTCCACCGGCTCGGCCCCCAGCCGGTCGCGGAGCCGTCCGAGAGCCCGGTCCCGGACGTCCGGACGCGCGTGGAACACCACGTTCACCAGGCCGGTGCGGGTCGCGGCCAGCAGCAGCGGGCCGATGACGCCCGGCACTACGGACCACTCCACGACCTGCTCGCTGCTCCCCATGCCACCACGGTACGGCGGCCCACCGACAACGCCCTACCGTCACGCCCTCAACCGGTCGCGTCCCGGACGACGTCGGGGTTGTTCGTGATGATGCCGTCGACGCCGAAGCCGGCCATCCGGGAGGCGTCCGCGGCGTCGTTCACCGTCCAGGTGTTCACCCGCAGCGGCTTCCCGTGGGCGCCCTTCAGCTTCTGCACCGCCGCGACGTAGTCGGGGCCGACGGAGGTGTACGACGGATTGATCTGGTCCGTGAACGCCGCGTACGACGGAAGGTCGGCGACCGCCGGTGTGCCCAGGAAGCCCGTCACGACGTCCGGACGCAGCGCGTGGACAGTTTTCACACTCTCTGCACCGAAACTCTGGACGACCAGGCCGTGCTCGACGCGGCTCCGGTCGAGCCACCCCTCCCGGCGCAGGACGCGCAGGGTCTCCTTCTCGATCCCGGGGTAGATCTCCGGGCTCTTGATCTCCAGGAGCAGCTTCTGGTGGTTGCGCTCCAGGCGGTGCAGGTACTGCGTGAGGGTCGGCACCCGGGCCCCGGCGAACCGCGCGCCGAACCAGCTGCCGGCGTCCAGCTTCGCGATCTCCGCCGCGGTGAAGTCCTTCACCGCCCAGGGGGCCCGGCCGGGGAAGACCTCCTCGGCGTCTGTGGTCCGGCTCAGCGTGGTGTCGTGCACGACCACCAGCACACCGTCCCTGGTGAGCTGCACGTCGTTCTCCACCCAGTCGATCCCCAGGCGGTCGGCGGCGTCCACCGCGGCCAGGGTGTTCTCCGGGGCGTAGGCGGAAGCGCCGCGGTGGGCGTAGACCACGGGGGAGCCCTGGGCGGAGGGGGACTGCGCGTGGGCGCTGGGCATGGACACGCAGGCACCGAGCAGGGTGGCGACGGCGACGGAAGCGGCTGCTGTGCGTACGGACACGTGTACTCCTGGCATCGGGATGCGGACAGGCAGAGGTTCGCATCCGACGCCCAACGCCGGGGTGGAGGATGGTGGCCATGTTGTGAACGGTCTGTCGGCGACCTGGGCGGAGGGGCCCCCGAAAGCGGATAAAATGCCGTTCCCACGTTTGCTTGCCGGGCCTTGCCCCTTAGGGTCACCCCGAACCCGGGCACACCGCGAAGGGCATACCAGCATGCAGGGCACAGTCGACGGTTTCACCTACGGCCTCGTGACACCCGTCACGGCCTTCCTGATGGCGTGCCTCGGTGGCGCCCTCGGCCTCCGGTGCACCAGGCGGTCCCTGCGTACCCGCGGGGCGCCGAGAGCCGGCTGGCTGGGCCTCGGGGCGACCTCCATCGGCTCCGGCATCTGGACGATGCACTTCATCGCCATGCTGGGCTTCACCGTCCGTGAGGCGCCGGTGAGCTACGACAGGCCCCTCACCTACGCCAGCCTCGGCGTGGCGGTCCTCATGGTCGGCATCGGCATCTTCCTCGTCGGCTACCGCGGTGCCACCCGCATGGCACTCGTCACCGGCGGGACGATCACCGGTCTCGGCATCGCGTCCATGCACTACCTCGGCATGGCCGGGATGACCTTCGAAGGCAGGTTCGAGTACGACACGCTCACCGTGGCCTTCTCCGTCGTCATCGCCGTGGTGGCCGCCACCGCCGCGCTCTGGGCCGCCGTGTCCGTGCGCGGTTTCCTCCCCAGCCTCTGCGCCAGCGTGGTCATGGGGGTCGCCGTGAGCGGAATGCACTACACGGGCATGGCCGCCCTCCAGGTGCACATACACCCCGACACCGCCCCGGCGCCGTCCGCCGAGGCCCCCGGCTCGCTCCTCCTGCCGATGATGATCGGCCCCGGCTGCTTCCTGCTCCTCGCCGCGGTGGTCCTGATGATCGACCCCCTGGTGGTGACCGGGTCCCCGCGGACCCCGGGCGGGCACCCCGGCCACGACCCCCGGCGCGGGGGAGGGCGGCTGACCTCGGTCCCCCTGCGCGGCGGACGCGCTCCGCTCTTCGAGACCACCCCGCGCAGGGCCTACCGGCAGCCCGGGGACCGCTGAACCGACGCCCTTGTCAGTGGGTGGCCGTACGGTGGTTGCATGCGGCCAGTCTCGAAGATCGAACGTTCGGTGGCGCCTTTCGAGGTCGTCAGTCCCTACCAGCCCAGCGGTGACCAGCCCACGGCGATCGCCGAGCTGGACCGGCGCGTCCGGGCGGGTGAGAAGGACGTCGTCCTGCTCGGCGCGACCGGCACGGGCAAGTCGGCGACGACCGCCTGGATGATCGAGAAACTGCAGCGCCCCACCCTGGTGATGGCGCCGAACAAGACACTCGCCGCCCAGCTGGCCAACGAGTTCCGCGAGCTCCTCCCGAACAACGCGGTCGAGTACTTCGTCTCGTACTACGACTACTACCAGCCCGAGGCGTACGTCCCTCAGTCGGACACCTACATCGAGAAGGACTCCTCCATCAACGAGGAGGTCGAACGGCTGCGCCACTCCGCGACGAACTCCCTGCTCACCCGGCGCGACGTCGTCGTGGTCGCCTCCGTCTCCTGCATCTACGGCCTGGGGACCCCGCAGGAGTACGTCGACCGCATGGTCCAGCTCAAGGTCGGCGACGAGATCGACCGCGACCAGCTGCTGCGCCGGTTCGTCGAGATCCAGTACACCCGCAACGACCTCGCCTTCACCCGCGGGACCTTCCGGGTCCGAGGCGACACCATCGAGATCTTCCCGGTCTACGAGGAGCTCGCCGTCCGCATCGAGATGTTCGGCGACGAGATCGAGGCGCTCTCCACCCTCCACCCGCTCACCGGCGAGGTCATCAGCGAGGACCCCACGCTCCACGTCTTCCCGGCCAGCCACTACGTCGCCGGACCCGAGCGCATGGAGAAGGCGGTCAGCGGCATCGAGAAGGAGCTGGAGCAGCGCCTGGCCGAGCTGGAGAAGCAGGGCAAGATGCTCGAGGCCCAGCGGCTGCGCATGCGCACCACGTACGACATCGAGATGCTCCGCCAGATCGGCACCTGCTCCGGTGTCGAGAACTACTCGATGCACTTCGACGGGCGCTCGCCCGGCACCGCCCCCAACACCCTCCTCGACTACTTCCCCGAGGACTTCCTGCTCGTCCTCGACGAGTCGCACGTGACGGTGCCGCAGATCGGCGCGATGTACGAGGGCGACGCCTCCCGGAAGCGGACCCTCGTCGACCACGGCTTCAGGCTCCCCTCCGCCCTGGACAACCGTCCGCTGAAGTGGGAGGAGTTCCTGGAGCGGATCGACCAGACGGTCTACCTGTCCGCCACCCCGGGCAAGTACGAGCTGTCGCGCGGCGACGGCTTCGTCGAGCAGATCATCCGGCCCACCGGCCTCGTCGACCCGGAGGTCGTCGTCAAGCCGACCGAGGGCCAGATCGACGACCTGGTCCACGAGATCCGCGAGCGGACGGAGAAGGACGAACGAGTCCTGGTCACCACCCTCACCAAGAAGATGGCCGAGGACCTCACGGACTACTTCCTCGAGCTCGGCATCCAGGTCCGCTACCTCCACAGCGACGTCGACACCCTGCGCCGGATCGAGCTGCTGCGTGAGCTGCGCTCCGGCGAGTACGACGTCCTGGTCGGCATCAACCTGCTGCGAGAGGGCCTCGACCTGCCGGAGGTCTCGCTCGTGGCCATCCTCGACGCGGACAAGCAGGGCTTCCTGCGTTCGGGCACCTCGCTGATCCAGACCATCGGCCGCGCCGCCCGCAACGTCTCCGGCCAGGTCCACATGTACGCCGACAAGGTCACCCCGGCGATGGCCCAGGCCATCGACGAGACCAACCGCCGCCGCGAGAAGCAGATCGCCTACAACAAGGAGCGGGGGGTCGACCCGCAGCCGCTCCGCAAGAAGATCAACGACATCGTCGCCTCCATCGCCCGCGAGGAGGTCGACACCGAGGAACTGCTCGGCACGGGCTACCGGCAGGGCAAGGACACCAAGGCGCCCGTCCCCACCCTGGGGAGCCGGACCGCTTCGGGAGGCAAGGAGAAGAAGGGCGCGGTGGCGGTCACGGACAGGCCGGCCGCGGAGCTCGCGGGGATCATCGAGGAGATGACGGACCGGATGCGGGCCGCCGCCGCGGACCTGCAGTTCGAGGTGGCCGCACGGCTCCGCGACGAGGTGGGGGAGCTCAAGAAGGAGCTGCGTCAGATGCGGGAGGCGGGGCTCGTCTGACCCGTGGGGCGCGCAGTGTTGCAGGACCGACACGAAATGGCCCCATCACTCCTTTCTCGCTCCGGGGACTGCGTAGGGTGCGGGGAAACCGCACACCGACGGTTGCGGGGCAAGCGGAGAGGGGACAGCGCGTGACGGTCAACATGACCAAGGGCCAGGCCATCAGCCTGCAGAAGAGCGACGGGGGGACCCTGACCGCGGTACGGATGGGGCTCGGCTGGCAGGCGGCACCGCGCCGCGGGCTGTTCGGTTCGCGCACCCGGGAGATCGACCTGGATGCCTCGGCGGTCCTCTTCGCCGACAAGCAGCCCGTGGACGTCGTGTTCTTCCGCCACCTGGTCAGCGACGACGGCTCCGTCAAGCACACCGGCGACAACCTCGTCGGCGGCGCCGGTTCGGGCGGCGACGACGAGGCGATCCTCGTCGACCTGCAGCGCGTCCCGGTCCACATCGACCAGATCGTCTTCACGGTGAACTCCTTCACCGGCCAGACGTTCCAGGAGGTGCAGAACGCCTTCTGCCGCATCGTCGACGAGACGAACGGCCAGGAGCTCGCCCGGTACACGCTCGACGGCGGCGGGCAGTACACCGCGCAGATCATGGCGAAGGTGCACCGCACCGGCGGCGGATGGCAGATGACGGCTCTCGGCAACCCGGCCAACGGCAGGACCTTCCAGGACCTGATGCCGGCGATCCTGCCGCACCTGTAGGACGGACGCGGACACCCGGTCCGCACCGACGTACGAGCAGCTCCCGGAGGCACCGCCGCCGGGAGCTGCGTCCATGGACAGGGCACCACACCGCACGACGAGGGGACAGGGCGATGACGGCCGAGCTGGTCCGGGGGCAGAACCACGCGTTGCCCCAGACCCGTCTGGAGATCAGGGTGTCGGCGGGCTCTCCCGTCGTGGCCGGCGCCACCCTCCAGGACGAGCGGGGCACCGTCCGGGATGCGGCGTGGGTCGCCCACCCCGGATCCCCCCGCCTTCCGGGACTCGAGGTGTCCCGCCAGGCTGCGGCCGACCACCGCCTCGCCGTGGACCTGGACGCCCTGCCCGACGAAGTGCACCGCGTCACCGTGCTCCTCGCTCTGCCCACGGGAGCGGGCAGGCCGGTCCGCTTCGGTGCGGTCGCCGCGCCCTTCGTCGCCGTGACCGGTCTCGACGGCACCGAGATCGCCACCTTCACCCTCACCGGCCTGGACACCGAATCGGCCGTGTCGGCCCTTGAGCTCTACCGCCGCCAGGGAGCCTGGAAGGTCCGGGCGATCGGTCAGGGGTACGACGGAGGGCTCGCCGGGATGCTGGCCGACCAGGGGCTGGCACGGGCCGCGGAGCTGGCCACCTCGATACAGGACGCCGTCGCCGCCGGGTCGGCCCGCGCCGTGACGCCCCCGCCCCGTACACCCGAACCGGGCCGGGTGCGCAACCCCGCCGCGCCGGCCGGCTCCCCCTCCGCCGGGGACGGTGGGCCGCCCGCCCCGGTGCCGTCGTCGCGGCCGCCGGGCTCCGCCTCCTCCGCGGACGGGCCGACCGTCCCGGTTCCGCCCTCGCGGCCGCCGGGCGACCCGGCCGCCGCGTCCCCGGACACCACGCCGGGAAGGCCCATCGACTACGCGCACCCCCGCCGCCAGACATCGGCGCCGCCCCCGCCGCCCCCCACCGCCCCGCCCGCGGCCCCCGGGCAGCCGGCGCAGCCCGTGGCCGGTGACGCCACCGGCTGGTCCATGGACGAGCGGCTCTACAACCAGATCTGGGGCATGTTCGAGGATCTCGCCCGCGCGGTGGCCGCCTACCGCAGCGCCGTGGACTTCGCCGAGTCCCGGATGGACCAGGAGCTCGACCGGACGCTCTCCGACCCCCGCAGCCGCATCGGCGGGACCGGGGACCGCGCCCGCGAGGAGGCGATGGCGAAGCGGGACGAGCTGACCACTCGCGCGCGTGAGGCGCTGGACCGCGATCTCGCCCAGCTCGCCGCCGAGTCCGCTGTGGTCGAGCCTGCCCTGCCCGCCGCCTACGCGGCCTGGGACAACCCGGTCTGGCACGGGTACCGCGTCCCGATGGAGATCCCGATGGCCATGCGCGTCGGCGACCTCCACCTGCCCGAGGAAGCGGCCCTGCGCATCCCCCTGCTGGTGCGTCTGCCCCTGGAACGCGGGATCTGGCTGGACAGCGGACGTACGGCCTCCGACGCCGCCGCGGAGTCCGGGGACCGGCTGCGCGTACTGGCCATGGAGACCGCCGTCGCGCTCGCCGCGCGTCTGCTCGCGGTGTACCCGGCCGACGAGTTCTCCGTGCACGTCATCGACCCGGCGGGGGCGGCGGCGGGCGCCCTCGCCCCGCTGGTCGCCTCCGGGGTGCTCGCCGGCCCGCCCGCCGCCGGCGCGGAGGGCGTGTCGTCCGTCCTGGCCCGGCTCACCCGGCGGGTGGACCTCGTGCAGATGGCGGTCAGGGCCCGCGCCGCGGACGCACTGCCCCCGGACCTGGACACGGGGGAGCAGCTGCTGATCGTGAACGACTTCCCGCACGGGTTCGACGACCGTGCCGTCACCCAGCTGCGTTATCTCGCCGACGAGGGGCCGGCCGTCGGCGTGCATCTGCTGATGGTGGCCGACCGCGAGGACGCACGCGCCTACGGCCCGGTGCTCGACCCGCTCTGGCGTTCGCTGCTGCGGATCACCCCGGTGGCGGACGACCACCTCGCGGACCCGTGGGTGGGTCACGCCTGGACGTACGAACCGCTACGGGTTCCCCGGGGCAGCCGTGTCGTCGAACAGGTCCTCGCCCTGGTGGCGGCCGCGCGGCGCGGAGGATCCCGCTGACCGGATGACACCCGGTCGGATCAGCCGGCCGACGCACCCGACCTGGGGCTTTGGCTCCGCCTTGGCAAGGGCTTTACCGTTTCTTGGTACTTCCTGTACTGTTCTTGGTGCGGAGGGGAGTACTCCCGATCGCGGCGTTCCCGTCAGTACGGACTGTGACCGGTCCCGGGGCGCCGGCCCGGCGCGCATCCAGCGCTCCCGGGTGGAAGAGACCTCCGGCAGCGACGACGCTGATCCATAGCCGTAGCGAACTGCCGGAGGCGCAGTGGACGTTTCATGGACTGTCTGGGTGCTGACCATTCTCGGTCTGGTAGCCCTCATCTCCGTCGACTTCTTCATCGGGCGCAAGCCCCATGACGTGTCGACCAAGGAAGCCGGAATCTGGACCGCCGTCTGGATCGCGCTGGCCGCGCTCTTCGGGCTGGGCCTGCTGCTCTTCGGCGAGAGCCAGGCGTCGGGCGAGTTCTTCGCCGGCTTCATCACCGAGAAGTCGCTCAGTGTCGACAACCTCTTCGTGTTCGTCCTGATCATGGCGAAGTTCTCGGTCCCCTCCCACCTGCAGCAGCGGGTCCTGCTCGTCGGCGTGCTGATCGCCCTGGTGCTGCGCGCGATCTTCATCGCGGCCGGTGCCGCGGTCATCGCCAACTTCTCGTGGATCTTCTACATCTTCGGCGCGTTCCTGATCTACACCGCGTGGAAGCTGATCCAGGAGGCCAGGGCCGACGAGGACGAGGAGGAGTTCGAGGAGAACCGACTCCTGAAGTCGATCGAGCACCGCTTCGGTGTCGCCGACCGCTATCACGGGACCAAGCTCTTCATCCGGAACAACGGCAAGCGCGTCATGACCCCGCTGATGGTGGTCATGCTCGCCATCGGCACCACCGACGTGCTGTTCGCGCTGGACTCCATCCCGGCGATCTTCGGCCTGACCCAGGACCCGTACATCGTCTTCACCGCCAACGCCTTCGCGCTGATGGGACTGCGGCAGCTGTACTTCCTCATCGGCGGTCTGCTGAAGAAGCTGGTCCACCTCAGCTACGGGCTCTCGGTGATCCTCGGATTCATCGGGGTCAAGCTCGTGCTGCACGCCCTCCACGAGTCCGGGGTGCACGTCCCGGAGATCTCGATCCCGTTCTCCCTCACCTTCATCTGCGCCGTCCTGGTGATCACCACGATCACCAGCCTGATGGCCGGCAAGAGGCAGGCCGAACGGGAGAAGGCCGTGGAGGACGGCGACCGGACGGACGGCAACGAGAACGTCGGCGCACGGAAGTAGCGCCGTTCGCACACGGCGACGGCCGGGGCCCCGGGAGGGGCGCCCGGCCGTCGGCCGTTCGCGGGTCACCAGCCGCGTTCGCGCCACTCGGGCAGCCGCGGGCGCTCGGCTCCGAGCGTGGTGTCGTGACCGTGGCCGGGGTAGACCCAGGTCTCGTCCGGCAGCGCAGCGAAGAGCTTCGTCTCCACGTCGTGGAGCAAGCTCGCGAACGCCTCGGGATCGCCGTTCGTGTTGCCGACCCCGCCGGGGAAGAGGCAGTCCCCGGTGAACACGTGCGGCGCGCCGTGCGGATCGTCGTAGACCAGCGCGACCGACCCGGGGGTGTGGCCGGTCAGGTGCCGGGCGGTCAGCGAGACCTCGCCGACCCGGATCGTGCCGCCGTCCTCGACGAGCTCGTCGGTCGGCACCCCGATGCCCTCGGCGTCGTACCGGCCGGCGTACGTGCGCGCCCCGGTCGCCGCCACGACCTCGCCGAGCGCCTGCCAGTGGTCACCGTGCCGGTGCGTGGTGACGACCGACGCGATGCCGTCCTCGCCGATCAGCCGCAGCAGGGTGTCCGCCTCGGCCGCCGCGTCGATGAGGAGCTGCTCGCCGGTCGCCCGGCAGCGCAGCAGATAGGCGTTGTTGTTCATCGGCCCGACGGCGACCTTGGAGATCATCAGGTCAGTCAGCTCGTGCACGTCCGCTGGTCCGCCGACCTTGACCGTTCCGCTGTACGTCATGTGACGCAGCCTATAGCGGGGGCAGCACGGGGAGGGTGCCCCCGTCCACGGTCAGCCCCGAGCCGTCGCGCCGGCCGCAGAGCCAACCGAGGATCTCCGGGGCCGTGCCCCGCACGGTCACCGGCGTGCCCTCGGCGCCTCCCGTGGTCCACACCGCGCCGTCCTCGGCCACCGCGGTCGTGGGGGCGACGCCGGGGTGCCCGGCGAAGCGCTCGGCGAGGAAGTCGTTCTCCCGGGTCACGAACTCCGCGGGAAGGTCCTCCAGGGTGTACCCCACCCCCAGGTCGACATGGTGCAGCTCGACCTCGACCAGGCGGCGGAAGGGGAGCCGGGAGGCCGAGTCCGTCACACCGTTGCGCAGCGCCACCGTGCGTGACCAGTCGGCCGGCTCCGCGGCCGCGGCGAGGAAGGCGGCGGCGGTCCCCTCCACGTCCGCGAGCTGTTCGGCCAGCGGACGGTGCGCGTCGCGCTCGATGTCGGCGTCCCGGGTTTCGCTGCTCGCGTACATCGGGAGCCCGCGGAGAACATTTACGAGCGCGTCGGCGTTACGTGACAGGTGGGCAAGAACATGGCCCCGGCTCCAGCCGGGGAGAAGCGACGGTTCCGCGACGGCGCCGTCGTCGGACTTGCCCATGGCGCCGAGCAGCCGATCGGTCGCTACACGTACAGCTTCCAGGTCGCGCACATGATCAGTCATGGGCCGAGCGTAGCCTCCGCCACTCGTTCGGGTGACGAAGTCTGCGGCTGCCCATAAATCGAATGCGCGTGCTATACGCTCGGAGTCGAAAGCTTCGTACATCGCTGTGGCGCCCCCCATACCCTGGGAGAGGGGCTCAGTTCCCCCACTTCTCTCCAGAAAGGTGCGGACCGGCGTGGCCGACCGTCTCATCGTCCGTGGCGCGCGCGAGCACAACCTGAAGAACGTCTCGCTCGATCTCCCCCGCGACTCCCTCATCGTCTTCACCGGGCTCTCCGGATCGGGCAAGTCCTCGCTCGCGTTCGACACGATCTTCGCCGAGGGCCAGCGCCGCTACGTGGAGTCGCTCTCCTCGTACGCGCGTCAGTTCCTCGGCCAGATGGACAAGCCGGACGTGGACTTCATCGAAGGCCTCTCGCCCGCGGTCTCCATCGACCAGAAGTCGACCTCGCGCAACCCGCGCTCGACGGTCGGCACCATCACCGAGGTCTACGACTACCTCCGGCTGCTCTTCGCCAGGATCGGCAAGCCGCACTGCCCCGAGTGCTCCCGGCCGATCGCGCGCCAGTCGCCGCAGGCCATCGTCGACAAGGTGCTCGGACTGCCGGAGGGCAGCCGCTTCCAGGTCCTCTCGCCGCTGGTGCGCGAGCGCAAGGGCGAGTTCGTCGACCTCTTCGCCGACCTCCAGACCAAGGGCTACAGCAGGGCCCGGGTCGACGGCGAGACGGTCCAGCTGTCCGAGCCTCCCAAGCTCAAGAAGCAGGAGAAGCACACCATCGAGGTGGTCATCGACCGCCTCACCGTCAAGGACAGCGCAAAGCGCCGGCTGACCGACTCCGTCGAGACGGCCCTCGGCCTCTCCGGGGGCATGGTGGTGCTCGACTTCGTCGATCTCGAGGCGGACGACCCCGAGCGTGAGCGGATGTACTCCGAGCACCTCTACTGCCCGTACGACGACCTCTCCTTCGAGGAGCTGGAGCCCCGCTCCTTCTCCTTCAACTCGCCCTTCGGTGCCTGCCCCGACTGCACGGGCATCGGCACGCGCATGGAGGTCGACCCGGAGCTGATCGTCCCGGACGAGGACAAGTCCCTGGACGAGGGCGCGATCCACCCCTGGTCGCACGGGCACACCAAGGAGTACTTCGGGCGCCAGATCGACGCGCTGGCCGACGCCCTGGGATTCCGTACGGACATCCCCTGGGCGGGCCTGCCCCAGCGGGCCAGGAAGGCCCTGCTCCACGGTCACAAGATCCAGACCGAGGTCCGCTACCGCAACCGGTACGGACGCGAGCGCGCCTACACCACCCCCCGCTTCGAAGGCGCCGTCCAGTTCGTCAAGCGGCGCCACTCCGAGGCCGAGAGCGACTCCAGCCGGGAGCGCTTCGAGGGCTACATGCGCGAGGTGGCCTGCCCGACCTGCGAGGGCACCCGCCTGAAGCCGCTGGTCCTCGCCGTGACGGTGATGGAGAGGTCCATCGCCGAGGTGGCCGCGATGTCCATCAGCGAGTGCGCCGAGTTCCTCGGCCGGCTCAAGCTGAACGCCCGCGACAAGAAGATCGCCGAGCGGGTCCTGAAAGAGGTCAACGAGCGGCTGAAGTTCCTCGTCGACGTCGGCCTCGACTACCTCTCGCTCAACCGTGCCGCCGGCACGCTCTCCGGCGGCGAGGCCCAGCGCATCCGGCTCGCCACCCAGATCGGCTCCGGTCTCGTCGGCGTGCTGTACGTCCTGGACGAGCCGTCCATCGGCCTGCACCAGCGGGACAACCACCGGCTGATCGAGACCCTCGTCCGGCTCCGCGACATGGGCAACACCCTCATCGTCGTCGAGCACGACGAGGACACCATCAAGGTGGCCGACTGGGTCGTCGACATCGGCCCCGGCGCGGGTGAGCACGGCGGCAAGGTCGTGCACTCCGGCTCGCTCAAGGAGCTCCTGGGCAACGACGAGTCGATCACCGGGCAGTACCTCTCGGGCCGCAGGTCGATCGGCACACCCGACATCCGGCGTCCCGTCGACCCGAAGCGGCGGCTCACGGTCCACGGAGCCCGGGAGAACAACCTCCAGGACATCGACGTGTCCTTCCCGCTCGGTGTGCTCACCGCCGTCACCGGAGTCTCCGGTTCCGGGAAGTCGACCCTGGTCAACGACATCCTCTACACCCACCTGGCGCGCGAGCTCAACGGCGCCAAGTCGGTCCCCGGGCGGCACACCCGGGTCGACGGCGACGACCTCGTCGACAAGGTCGTCCACGTCGACCAGTCGCCGATCGGACGCACGCCCCGGTCCAACCCGGCCACCTACACCGGTGTCTTCGACCATGTGCGCCGGCTGTTCGCGGAGACGATGGAGGCGAAGGTGCGCGGCTACCTGCCGGGCCGCTTCTCCTTCAACGTCAAGGGCGGCCGCTGCGAGAACTGCTCCGGCGACGGCACCATCAAGATCGAGATGAACTTCCTGCCCGACGTGTACGTCCCGTGCGAGGTCTGCCACGGTGCCCGCTACAACCGGGAGACGCTGGAGGTCCACTACAAGGGCAAGTCCATCGCCGAGGTGCTGGACATGCCGATCGAGGAGGGCCTCGAATTCTTCGAGGCCGTGCCGACGATCGCCCGCCACCTGCGCACCCTCAACGAGGTGGGTCTCGGATACGTCAGGCTCGGGCAGTCCGCGCCGACCCTCTCCGGCGGTGAGGCGCAGCGGGTCAAGCTGGCGAGCGAGCTCCAGAAGCGCTCCACCGGCCGCACCGTCTACGTCCTGGACGAGCCCACGACCGGTCTGCACTTCGAGGACATCAGCAAGCTGATCTCGGTGCTTTCCGGCCTGGTCGACAAGGGCAACACGGTGATCGTCATCGAGCACAACCTCGATGTCATCAAGACCGCCGACTGGGTCGTCGACATGGGTCCCGAGGGCGGCAGCGGCGGCGGCCTCGTCGTAGCCGAGGGCACCCCGGAGGAGATCGCCACGGTGCCGGCCAGCCACACCGGGAAGTTCCTCCAGGACGTCCTGGGAGCGGACCGTGTCGGTGGGGCGGCCGTGCCGGCGGCCCGCAAGGCCCGTAAGGCTCCCGCGGCGAAGAAGGCCGTCGCAGCCAAGGCCGCCACAACCCGCAGGACGGCGACGGCGAGGACGGCCAAGAAGGCGGCGGCCGAGAAGCCGGCCGCGAAGAAGGCCACCCGGACCCGGAAGGCCTGACGGCGGCCGCGCGGGGCGGGCCCCGGCACGTGCGACGGCGCGGAGCCGGGGCCCGGCCCGCGCGGAACCGGGTGCGGTCGCGTAGCCGCGCGATCCGGGCCCGGTCGAGGGGCCGGTGTTCTCCGCCGGTATGGTCGGGTCTGTCGCCCCTGCCGTCCCGCGCGGCCCGTGTCCCGCACCCGCGGCACCCGCCCCCGGACGGGAGGCGGCCGCCGACCGCCCCCGACCAGTGGAGACCGCATGTCCGGCCTGCCCGCCGCCCGCCGTACCGTCCTGAAGGGCGCCGCACTCGCCGGTGCCGCCGGGCTGGGAGCGGCGGCCTGTTCCACCGAGTCCAAGCTCGGTCACGCACAGACGCCGACGCCCACCGCCCCCGTGCAGCTCGGCCCCGCGGACGAGGTACCGGTCGGAGGGGCGAAGCTCTTCCGGGAGCAGCGGGTGGTCGTCAGCTGTCCCGCCGCCGGACAGTACAAGGCGTTCAGCGCCCGGTGCACCCACGCGGGATGCCTTCTCGACAAGGTCGAGGAGAACGTGGGCAACTGCCCGTGCCACGGCAGCCGCTTCGACGTGACCACCGGCAAGGCCGTCCAGGGCCCCGCCACCGTGCCGCTGCCCTCGGTGCCCGTGAAGCTGGAGAACGGCAACCTCGTCGCCGGCCCCGGCGCCTGAGCGACGTCCCGGCCCGGCGGGCCGCACCGCCCGCCGGGCTCCCGTCCCCGGTACCCGGCGACCGATCGGATCCCGCTCCGTCAGCGCCCGCAAGTAGGGTGTGAGGCATGGCAGACCCCTCCAGCTACCGCCCCAAGCCGGGACAGATCCCCGACTCCCCGGGGGTCTACAAGTTCCGCGACGAGCACCGCCGGGTGATCTACGTCGGGAAGGCGAAGAACCTGCGCCAGCGCCTGGCCAACTACTTCCAGGACCTGGCCGGTCTGCACCCGCGCACCCGCACGATGGTCACCACGGCCGCGTCCGTGGAGTGGACGGTCGTCTCCACCGAGGTCGAGGCGCTGCAGCTGGAGTACTCCTGGATCAAGGAGTTCGACCCCCGGTTCAACGTCAAGTACCGCGACGACAAGAGCTATCCGTATCTCGCGGTGACGCTGAACGAGGACTTCCCCCGCGTCCAGGTGATGCGCGGCGCCAAGAAGAAGGGCGTGCGCTACTTCGGCCCGTACGGGCACGCCTGGGCGATCCGCGAGACCGTCGACCTGATGCTGCGGGTCTTCCCCGTACGCACGTGCTCCGCCGGGGTCTTCAAGAACGCCGAGCGCACCGGCAGGCCCTGCCTCCTCGGCTACATCGGCAAGTGCTCCGCGCCCTGCGTCGGACGGGTCACCCCCGAGGAACACCGCGATCTGGCCGAGGACTTCTGCGACTTCATGGCCGGCCGCACCGGGACGTACATCCGCCGCCTCGAGAAGGACATGATGCAGGCGGCCGAGGAGATGGAGTACGAGCGTGCGGCCCGCCTCCGCGACGACGCGGAGGCGCTGAAACGGGCCATGGAGAAGAGCGCCGTGGTCCTCGCGGACGCGACGGACGCCGACCTCATCGCCGTCGCGGAGGACGAGCTGGAGGCCGCGGTCCAGATCTTCCACGTCCGCGGCGGCCGGGTGCGCGGCCAGCGCGGCTGGGTCACCGACAAGGTCGAGGCCGTGGACACGGCCGGACTGGTGGAACACGCCCTCCAGCAGCTCTACGGGGAGGAGGCGGGGGACTCCGTCCCCAAGGAGGTGCTGGTCCCGGCGCTCCCCGAGGACCCGGACGCGGTCTCCGAGTGGCTCGCCGGGCGCAGAGGTTCGCAGGTCAGCCTGCGGATCCCGCAGCGGGGCGACAAGAAGGACCTCATGGTCACGGTCCAGCGCAACGCCCAGCAGGCTCTCGGGCTCCACAAGACCAAGCGTGCCTCCGACCTCACCACGCGCTCGCGCGCCCTTGAGGAGATCGCCGAGGCACTCGGCCTGGACTCCGCGCCACTGCGCGTGGAGTGCTTCGACATCTCGCACCTCCAGGGTGACGACGTGGTCGCCTCCATGGTCGTCTTCGAGGACGGCCTGGCGCGCAAGAGCGAGTACCGCCGCTTCCAGATCAAGGGCTTCGAGGGCCAGGACGACGTCCGCTCGATGCACGAGGTCATCGGCCGCCGGTTCAAGCGCTACCTCCAGGAGAAGGAGCGCACGGGGGAGTGGGAAGACACCCCGGCCCCCACGGGCCCCGCCCCCGAGGAGGGCACACCCGCCACAGGGGCCGCGTCCGGGACCCCCTCGCCGGTCGAGGCAGGTCCCCGGGAGCCCGGGGACGGGCCCCGGGAGGACGACGGCAGGCCGAGGCGCTTCGCCTACCCGCCGCAGCTCGTCGTGGTCGACGGAGGGCAGCCCCAGGTCGCCGCGGCCAAGCGGGCCCTGGACGAGCTGGGCATCGACGACATCGCCGTCTGCGGTCTCGCCAAGCGCCTGGAGGAGGTCTGGCTCCCCGACGACGACGACCCCGTGGTGCTGCCCCGCTCCAGCGAGGGCCTCTACCTCCTCCAGAGGATCCGGGACGAGGCGCACCGCTTCGCCATCACCTACCAGCGCGCGAAGCGCGCCAAGCGGATCCGCAGCAGCCCCCTGGACGACGTCGCGGGTCTGGGCGAGACGCGCAAGCAGGCACTGATCAAGCATTTCGGCTCCGTCAGGAAGCTGCGGCAGGCGACAATCGACGAGATCCGCGAGGTGCCGGGCATAGGGCGCAAGACCGCGGAATCGGTGGCCGCCGCCTTCGCCTCGGCGGCCCCGGCCGCACCCGCCGTGAACACGGCCACAGGAGAGATCATCGAAGAGGACGACGGGGGCAGCACGACATGACCGGACAGCCGCAGGAACCACAGGACGAACGCGGTCGAGCAGACGGAGCAGCACACGTGAGTACGGCAAGCACCCCGGAGAAGGCCGAGGCCACCGCGCCCGCCATCCCCGAGCTGGTGATCATCTCCGGCATGTCGGGTGCCGGGCGCAGCACGGCGGCCAAGTGCCTGGAAGATCTCGGCTGGTTCGTCGTGGACAACCTGCCGCCCGCACTGATCCCCACCATGGTGGAGCTGGGCGCCCGGTCCCAGGGCAACGTCGCCCGGATCGCCGTCGTCGTCGACGTACGGGGGCGCCGCTTCTTCGACAACCTCCGGGAGTCCCTCGCGGACCTGGAGGCCAAGCACGTCACCCGGCGGATCGTCTTCCTGGAGTCCTCGGACGACGCACTCGTGCGCCGGTTCGAGTCGGTCCGCCGCCCGCACCCGCTCCAGGGCGACGGGCGCATCGTCGACGGCATCGCCGCCGAGCGCGACCTCCTGCGCGAGCTGAGGGGCGACGCCGACCTGGTCATCGACACCTCCAGCCTCAACGTGCACGAACTGCGGGCCAAGATGGACGCGCAGTTCGCGGGTGACGAGGAGCCGGAGCTGCGGGCCACGGTGATGTCCTTCGGCTTCAAGTACGGCCTGCCGGTCGACGCCGACCTCGTCGTCGACTGCCGCTTCCTGCCCAATCCGCACTGGGTCCCCGAGCTCCGCCCCTTCACCGGCCTCAACGAGGAGGTGTCCGACTACGTCTTCGACCAGCCGGGCGCCAAGGAGTTCCTCAACCAGTACACGGAGCTGCTCCAGCTGATCGCCGCGGGCTACCGCCGCGAGGGCAAGCGCTACGTGACCATCGCGGTGGGCTGCACGGGCGGCAAGCACCGTTCCGTCGCCATGTCGGAGAAGCTCGCCCGCAGGCTGGCGACCGAAGGGATCGAGACCGTCCTCGTGCACCGGGACATGGGGCGCGAGTGACCAACCGCAATCTGCGCCAGCGCCGGCTGAGCAGGGCCACAGCCGCGCTCTCCGGCCGCAAGCGCGGCGCACAGCCCAAGGTCGTCGCGCTCGGCGGCGGCATGGGCCTGTCCGCGTCGCTCACGGCGCTGCGCCGGATCACCGGCGACCTCACGGCCGTCGTCACCGTCGCCGACGACGGCGGCTCCAGCGGACGGCTCCGCGAGGAGCTCGGGGTCCTCCCGCCGGGCGATCTGCGCAAGGCGCTCGCAGCCCTGTGCGGCGACGACGAGTGGGGCCAGACCTGGGCCCAGGTCATCCAGCACCGCTTCGAGTCCAAGGGCGACCTCCACGAGCACGCGGTGGGCAACCTGCTCATCGTCGCCCTGTGGGAGCAGCTCGGGGACCACGTCCAGGCCCTCGACCTCGTCGGGAAGCTGCTCGGAGCGCACGGCAGGGTGCTGCCGATGTCCGCCGTGCCCCTGGAGCTCCAGGCGCTCGTACGGGGGCACGACCCGCGCCGTCCCGGCGACACCGTCACCGTGCGCGGCCAGGCCACGGTGGCGCTGACACCCGGCGAGGTGCAGTCCGTCCACGTCGTCCCCGCGGACCCGCCGGCGGTGCCCGAGGCGGTGGCCGCCGTCCTCGACGCCGACTGGGTGGTGCTCGGGCCCGGCTCCTGGTTCTCGTCCGTCATCCCGCACCTCCTGGTACCCGAGCTGCTCGACGCGCTGGTGACCACGAAGGCGCGCAAGGTGCTCTCGCTGAACCTCGCACCCCAGCCCGGCGAAACAGATGGCTTCTCACCGCAGCGTCATTTGGAGGTTTTGGGACGACACGCCCCTAAACTCGCCATGGACGTGGTGCTGGCCGACGAGGCCGCTGTGCCCGACCGTGAGTCCCTCGCCGACGCCGCCCAGCGGCTCGGAGCCGCGGTCGAGCTGGCCCCCGTGGCCTCACCCGACGGCGTTCCGATCCATGATCCGGAGCTGTTGGCCGCCGCGTACGACCGTATTTTTCGGATGCATGGAAGGATCGGCCCATGGCGATGACGCCAGCGGTGAAGGACGAAATCTCTCGGCTTCCCGTCACCCGGACCTGCTGCAGAAAGGCAGAGGTCTCGGCGATTCTCCGGTTCGCGGGCGGGCTGCACCTGGTGAGCGGCCGGATCGTGATCGAGGCCGAGCTGGACACGGGGAGCGCGGCGCGCAGGCTCAAGCGGGACATCCTGGAGATCTTCGGGCACAGCTCGGAGCTGATCGTGATGGCGCCCGGAGGACTGCGACGGGGCTCGCGCTTCGTCGTACGGGTGGTGGCGGGCGGCGACCAGCTGGCCCGGCAGACCGGCCTCGTGGACGGCCGGGGCCGTCCCATCCGCGGTCTGCCCCCGCAGGTGGTCTCGGGGGCCACCTGCGACGCGGAGGCCGCCTGGCGCGGCGCCTTCCTGGCCCACGGCTCGCTGACCGAGCCAGGCCGCTCCTCGTCGCTCGAGGTGACCTGCCCCGGTCCCGAGGCGGCCCTGGCGCTCGTCGGCGCGGCCCGCAGGCTCTCCATCGCCGCCAAGGCACGCGAGGTCCGGGGGGTGGACCGGGTTGTCGTACGCGACGGTGACGCCATCGGCGCGCTGCTCACCCGCCTCGGCGCCCATGACGCGGTGCTCGCGTGGGAGGAGCGCCGGATGCGGCGCGAGGTCCGCGCCACCGCCAACCGGCTCGCCAACTTCGACGACGCGAACCTCCGCCGCTCCGCCCGTGCCGCGGTTGCCGCGGGCGCCCGTGTGGGGCGCGCACTGGAGATCCTCGGCGACGAGGTCCCCGAGCACCTCGCGGCGGCGGGACGGCTGCGCATGGAGCACAAGCAGGCATCCCTGGAGGAGCTGGGAGCGCTGGCCGACCCGCCGCTGACCAAGGACGCCGTGGCGGGCCGGATCCGGCGGCTCCTGGCCATGGCGGACAAGCGGGCGCAGGACCTCGGCATCCCCGGCACGGAATCCACCCTCAGCGAGGAGCTGGCCGACGGCCTCGTGGGCTGAGGGCGCCGGCAGGGTGCGGTGAGCGGCCTCCGGTCCAGGGGGCCGCTCACCGGACCGGTGCGAATCGGCCCCGATACCGGGGGCCGCTCACCGGACACCGCGAGCCGGCCCCGGTCGCCGGGTCCTCCCGTCGCGGCGGGGCGTTTTCCGAATTCCGGCGAAAGACTTTCCAAATCCCCGGTGCCCGGGGGGTGCACGAATGAGCGCGCCGGTCTTCCGAAGTTCACGGCGGGACGCCGAAAACCGCGGACACCCGGTGCTTTTATCGATTGAGTGCCGATCCGCACAATTGAGCGTGCTCTCCGGTTCCTCGTCCGTACGCCTCCGAAGCGCACCGGGCGGCCTGTTTCCGGAAGCGTCCCCGGTGGCCGGAAACGGATGGCCGCGGGCCGGCCCGTGACTCCCGGTGACATCGCCCCCGGTGGTCCCGGTACTCGTCCCTCCGTGCAAGGGGGCGGGCCCCGGCGGGTGTTGACGCGTGGTGACGGCGCCGGGGCGAAGGCGGGAGGCGCCTGCCCCGCTGCCGGAATCCGGCAGTCCTACTCGGGAGTAGGGAGATACCTCTTCAGGGCTCCCCTCTCGATGTCACTCCGGGGCCTTCGGAGAGGTAGGGTCGGAGGCGGTCGGGGACATCCCTATAAAACTCGCCGGCATCGAAACCGGCGTTCCTAACGAGGAGATCGGTTCGTGACGATCCGCGTAGGCATCAACGGCTTTGGCCGCATCGGACGTAACTACTTCCGCGCGCTGCTGGAGCAGGGTGCGGACATCGAGATCGTGGCTGTCAACGACCTGGGTGACACCGCGACCACGGCGCACCTTCTGAAGTACGACACCATCCTGGGTCGTCTCAAGGCCGAGGTCAGCCACACCGCCGACACCATCACCGTCGACGGCCACACCATCAAGGTGCTCTCCGAGCGCAACCCGGCCGACATCCCCTGGGGTCAGCTGGGCGTCGACATCGTCATCGAGTCGACCGGCATCTTCACCAAGAAGGCCGACGCCGAGAAGCACATCGCCGGTGGCGCCAAGAAGGTCCTCATCTCGGCTCCGGCCAAGGACGAGGACATCACCATCGTGATGGGCGTCAACCAGGACAAGTACGACGCGGCCAACCACCACGTCATCTCCAACGCCTCCTGCACCACCAACTGCGTGGCGCCGATGGCCAAGGTCCTCGACGAGAACTTCGGCATCGTCAAGGGCCTGATGACGACGGTCCACGCGTACACGAACGACCAGCGCATCCTGGACTTCCCGCACTCGGACCTGCGCCGCGCCCGCGCCGCCGCCGAGAACATCATCCCGACCACGACGGGCGCCGCCAAGGCGACCGCCCTGGTCCTCCCGCAGCTCAAGGGCAAGCTCGACGGCATCGCGATGCGCGTCCCGGTCCCGACCGGTTCCGCCACCGACCTCGTCGTCACCCTGGAGCGCGAGGTCACCAAGGACGAGGTCAACGCCGCGTTCAAGAAGGCCTCCGAGGACGGCGACCTGAAGGGCTTCCTGGCCTACACCGAGGACCCGATCGTGTCCTCGGACATCGTCAGCGACCCGGCGTCCTGCACCTTCGACTCCTCCCTGACCATGGTCCAGGAGGGCAACTCGGTGAAGATCCTCGGCTGGTACGACAACGAGTGGGGTTACTCCAACCGCCTCGTCGACCTGACCGTCTTCGTCGGTGGCCAGCTCTGATCCTAGGATCGGCAGGCATCCAGGTGTGATGTGAGGGGCTCGGACGGCGCGACGGGGCGCCGTCCGAGCCCCCTCGCATGCTCATCCGTCCTTCCAAGGAGTATGGGAACAGATGAAGACGATCGACGAACTTCTCGCCGAAGGGGTCGCGGGTAAGCGGGTATTCGTCCGCGCCGACCTCAACGTGCCGCTCGACGGCACCACGATCACCGACGACGGCCGCATCCGCGCCGTCCGGCCGACGGTCGCCGAGCTCGCCGCCGCCGGCGCGCGGGTCATCGTCGCCTCGCACCTCGGCCGCCCCAAGGGTGCCCCGGACCCGGCGTTCTCGCTGGCCCCGGCCGCCGCCCGGCTGGGCGAGCTGCTCGGCACCGAGGTCGCCTTCGCGACCGACACCGTCGGCGAGTCCGCCCGCGCCACGGTCGCCGCCCTCGCCGACGGCCAGGTCGCCGTCATCGAGAACCTCCGCTTCAACGCCGGCGAGACGTCCAAGGACGACGCCGAGCGCGGCGCCTTCGCCGACCAGCTCGCCGAGCTGGCCGACGTGTACGTGGGTGACGGCTTCGGCGCCGTCCACCGCAAGCACGCCTCGGTCTTCGACCTCCCGGCCCGGCTGCCGCACGCGGCGGGAGGCCTGATCGCCACCGAGGTCGGCGTCCTGAAGAAGCTCACCGAGGACGTCGCGCGCCCCTACGCCGTCGTGCTCGGCGGAGCCAAGGTCTCCGACAAGCTCGGCGTCATCGACCACCTGCTGGAGAAGGCCGACCGCATCCTCATCGGCGGCGGCATGGCGTACACCTTCCTCAAGGCCAAGGGCCACGAGGTCGGCATCTCGCTGCTCCAGGAGGACCAGGTCCCGGCCGTCCAGGGCTACCTGAAGCGCGCCGAGGAGCTCGGTGTGGAGTTCGTGCTTCCCGTCGACGTCCTCGTCTCGCGTGAGTTCCCGGACCTGAAGACCAAGGCCCCGGCCAACCCGACGACGGTCGCCGCCGACGCCATCCCCGCGGACCAGGAGGGCCTGGACATCGGGCCCGAGACGCGCAAGCTGTACGCGGCGAAGCTCGCCGACGCCGCCACCGTCTTCTGGAACGGCCCGATGGGTGTCTTCGAGCACCCCGACTACGCCCAGGGCACCAAGGCCGTCGCCCAGGCGCTCGTCGACTCCCCGGCCTTCAGCGTCGTCGGTGGCGGGGACTCCGCCGCGGCCGTCCGCATCCTGGGCTTCGACGAGAACGCGTTCGGACACATCTCTACCGGTGGCGGCGCCAGCCTCGAATACCTCGAGGGCAAGACGCTTCCCGGACTCGCCGCACTGGAGGACTGACCTTTCATGACCACCCGCACCCCGCTGATGGCGGGCAACTGGAAGATGAACCTCAACCACCTCGAGGCCATCGCCCACGTCCAGAAGCTCGCCTTCGCCCTGGCCGACAAGGACTACGACGCGGTCGAGGTCGCCGTCCTGCCGCCCTTCACCGACCTGCGCTCCGTCCAGACGCTGGTCGACGGCGACAAGCTGAAGATCAAGTACGGCGCCCAGGACATCTCGGCGCAGGACTCCGGCGCGTACACCGGTGAGATCTCCGGCCCGATGCTCGCCAAGCTGAAGTGCACCTTCGTGGCCGTGGGCCACAGCGAGCGCCGCCAGTACCACGGCGAGAACGACGAGATCTGCAACGCCAAGGTGAAGGCCGCGTTCAAGCACGGCCTGACCCCGATCCTGTGCGTCGGCGAGGGCCTGGACATCCGCAAGGCGGGTGACCAGGTCTCCTACACGCTGGCGCAGCTCGACGGCGGCCTCAAGGACGTTCCGGCCGAGCAGGCCGAGAGCATCGTGATCGCCTACGAGCCGGTCTGGGCCATCGGTACCGGCGAGGTGGCGACCCCCGAGGACGCCCAGGAGGTCTGCGGCGCGATCCGCCGCCGGCTCGCCGAGCTGTACTCGCAGGAGCTGGCCGACGCCGTCCGTATCCAGTACGGCGGTTCGGTGAAGTCCGGCAACGTGGCGGCCATCATGGCCCAGCCGGACGTCGACGGGGCACTGATCGGCGGCGCGGCGCTCGACGCCGACGAGTTCGTCAAGATCGTCCGCTTCCGCGACCAGTAGGTTCGTCCGTCCCCGTGACCGGGTGAGTATGCGGTGACGCGGATCCGTCGTACCCTTGCGGGGGCCGAGGGGGGTGACCCCCGGGCCCCCGCTGTTCGTACATGCAGTCCTAGGAATTCCGGAAAGTAGGGACCAGCCGTGGTTTTGGCGTTCGAGATCGCCCTGATCGTCTTCAGCCTGCTGCTGATGCTGCTGGTGCTGATGCACAAGGGGAAGGGCGGCGGCCTCTCCGACATGTTCGGTGGCGGGATGCAGTCCTCCGTCGGTGGCTCCTCGGTCGCGGAGCGGAACCTCGACCGCATCACCGTTGTGGTCGGTCTGGCCTGGTTCGCGTGCATTGTCGTCCTTGCTCTGCTCATCAAGCTGGACAGCTGACCCCACGTCCGTGAATCCCGGTGACGGTGTAACTCCTTTCACTGGACGCGCGTTGGGCCTTACGTAGACTGGGGCATCCTCGAGCACCATCACGCAGGGAGTTACGACCGTGGCAAGTGGCAACGCGATCCGGGGAAGCCGGGTCGGAGCGGGGCCGATGGGGGAGGCCGAGCGAGGCGAGTCCGCGCCGCGCCTCCGCATCTCCTTCTGGTGCTCGAACGGGCACGAGACGCAGCCGAGCTTCGCCCATGACGCACAGGTGCCGGACACCTGGGACTGCCCGCGGTGCGGGTTCCCGGCCGGTCAGGACCGGGACAGTCCGCCCGCCCCGCCGCGGACCGAGCCGTACAAGACACACCTCGCATACGTGCGTGAGCGGCGTAGCGACGCGGACGGCGAGGCCATCCTGGCCGAGGCGCTCGCCAAGCTCCGCGGCGAGATCTGAGCGGACCCACCGGCGGCCACAGGCCGGACCGGGCGCCGGCCGTGTGGGTCCGGCGTGCTGTCCACCGTGCGGCGCCCTCGTCCGAGTCGTTCACCGGCCGGTCACCCCCTGGGTGGCCGGCCGGAGCCCGTTCGCCGTCCGGCAGCCCGCCGTTGACCCTGTGGACCTCTCAGATCAATTAGGTTGGAGGGGCAGCGGGGAAGGTTGCAGGTACGAGAAGAAGTGGGCGATTTCCGGGATGAACGCACAAAGCCGAACCAAGCTCAACCAGATGCCCGAGTGGGCGGCTCTCGGCAAGCACCGTGAGGAGTTCGGCGACAGCCATCTGCGCCGGCTGTTCGCCGAGGCGCCGGACCGCGGGACCGCCTACACCCTCCGGGTCGGCGACCTCCACATCGACTACTCCAAGCACCTCGTCACCGACGAGACGCTCCGCCTGCTGCGCGACCTGGCCGAGGCCACCGACGTCGCCGGGCTGCGGGACGCGATGTTCCGCGGGGAGAAGATCAACACCACCGAGGACCGCGCCGTCCTGCACACCGCGCTGCGCGCGCCCCGCGACGCCGTGATCGAGGTCGACGGCGAGAACGTCGTGCCGGCCGTGCACGCCGTCCTGGACAAGATGGCGGCCTTCGCCGACCGTGTCAGGGCCGGGGAGTGGACCGGTCACACCGGCAAGCCGGTCAAGAACATCGTGAACATCGGCATCGGCGGCTCCGACCTCGGGCCCGCCATGGCCTACGAGGTCCTGCGTTCCTTCACGGACCGCTCGCTCACGGTCCGTTTCGTGTCCAACGTCGACGGCGCCGACCTCCATGAGGCGGTCCGCGACCTGGATCCCGCCGAGACGCTGTTCATCGTGGCCTCGAAGACCTTCACCACGATCGAGACCATCACCAACGCCACGTCCGCACGCGACTGGCTCCTCACCGGCCTGAGGGCCGGTCAGGAAGCGGTCGCCAAGCACTTCGTGGCGCTGTCCACCAACGCGGACAAGGTCACCGACTTCGGTATCGACACGGCCAACATGTTCGAGTTCTGGGACTGGGTCGGCGGCCGCTACTCCTACGACTCCGCCATCGGCCTCTCGCTGATGATCGCCATCGGGCCCGAGCGCTTCCGCGAGATGCTCGACGGATTCCACCTCGTCGACGAGCACTTCCGCACCGCCCCCGCCGAGGAGAACGTCCCGCTGCTGCTCGGCCTCCTGGGCGTCTGGTACGGCCAGTTCTTCGACGCCCAGTCGCACGCCGTGCTGCCCTACAGCCACTACCTGTCCAAGTTCGCCGCGTATCTGCAGCAGCTGGACATGGAGTCCAACGGCAAGTCCGTTGACCGGGACGGCAGTCCGGTCCAGTGGCAGACCGGCCCGGTCGTCTGGGGCACCCCGGGCACCAACGGGCAGCACGCCTACTACCAGCTGATCCACCAGGGCACGAAGGTCATCCCGGCCGACTTCATCGGCTTCGCCTCGCCCGTCCAGGACCTGCTGCCCGGGCTCATCGCCCAGCACGACCTGCTGATGGCCAACTTCTTCGCCCAGACGCAGGCGCTCGCCTTCGGCAAGACGCCCGAGGAGGTCCGCGCGGAGGGGGTCGCGGAGGAGCTCGTCCCGCACAAGACGTTCCGCGGCAACCACCCCACCACGACGATCCTCGCCGACCGGCTCACCCCCTCGGTGCTCGGCCAGCTGATCGCGCTGTACGAGCACAAGGTCTTCGTCCAGGGCGCCGTGTGGAACATCGACTCCTTCGACCAGTGGGGTGTCGAGCTCGGCAAGGTCCTGGCGAAGCGGATCGAACCGGTACTGACCGAGGGCACCGGCGGGGACGAGCTCGACAGCTCCACCGCTGCTCTCGTGGCGACGTACCGGACCCTGCGCGGCCGCTGAGCGACGGCCGCCCCGGGCCAGGGCACCGTCGGCTCCGGCCGCCCCGGGGCGGCCCCTGGCCCTGACCGGCCGCCCCGGTGGCGGCGCCCGGCGCGTCCCTGCGGGCTCGCCGGGACGCCGGGCCCATGGCCGCCGGCGCCTGCCACGGGTGCCGGCCGCGTGGGGGGTGCGGCCGTGCGCCGTCGGGCGGGGCCCCGCCACGGCGCTGCGGCCGCCACCCGGCGCCGCGGCTGACCGGCGGCGTCCGCTCGACGGGTGACCGGGCGAAGGGCCCGGTCCCGGCGCCCCGCCGCATCGCCCGGCGCGGCCGTGCACGCCCCCGCACGCCGCGGAACAACGGTCCGTCCGGTCCTCTCACGCCCTTTCGGTGTCGCCGGTCCACCCGATCCGCACGTCCCTGCCGTGACGGAGGCGTCCCCGGCCCGCCCGGAGCTGCTCCAGGAGGCGTTCCCCGCCCGCTGGAGCAGCCGCGACCGCCTGGACGCGAGCACATTCCGGAGCGCCTTGCGCCGCGTCCCCAGCGCCGCCCCGTGCCGGTCGTCCTGTGCCGAGCCCTGTTCTTCCGACCCCGCCCGGTGCGGCCGGCACCGGGGGAGGAGCAGCCGGAAGGCGTTCCGGTGCCGCTCTCCCACGCGGACGCCGGGCTGGCCGAAAGTCATCAAAGGTTCCTGACGGGCCGCTGACTTGATATCGCCGCCGCCCGGGCCGGTCGAAGCGCTCCCCCCGGACTTCGCCGCCATGGGTATGACCGGGGCACTAGGTGCGTTCGGCACCGGTCCGCCTAGCACACTTTTCATTGCCTTCATTCAATTCCTCCGCCGGTTGGCGTGAATCGACTGCCTGTGTAATTGCATAAGGCTTGAGCGGGGTTGACCGGTGGCTGAGACAGCTATAGCTTCCGGGAGGCGCCGAGCAGGTACGACGTGCGCCATCTCGCACTGTTTTGCCGGAAGTTCAGAACATGGCTGCAGATCCGACGAGACCCGTCGGGTAGCAACACTTGTGAGCTCAGGGGGAACGTTCGTGAACAACAGCGCCACCCGCTCCTACGTGGACGAATGCGTTCGAGACAGATCCGGACTCCGTCACGTGGCACGCAAACTGGAACTCCCCGCCGTGTACGCCCAGTCATTCGGGCATGTCCTCCTGGATCGTCCGCTCTTCGTCGATCGCGCGGAGATCGAGGCATTCGCCGCGGACCTCCAGACGCTCTACGGCGTCATGGTCTCCCTCACCGACCGTGTGTACGGCGGCGATCTGCGGGCCTACTGCCGGGCCATCGGGATGGACGACGCGCAGGCCGACCTGATGTGCCGGCGAGCCGGCGACCCACCGGTCCTGCACGCACGGGCCGACGCCTACCACGACGGCGAGCGCTTCTCCCTGCTCGAACTCAACGTGGGCAGCGAACTCGGCGGCACCGACACCGCGCAGCAGAACCGCGCGTTCCTCGGCGTACCGGAATTCGCGGACTTCGCCGAGCGCTTCGGGCTCGGACACCTCGACACCGCGCCACGGGTCGCGGCGGCGCTCCGCAGGGCGGCCGCTCCGGTCACCTCGGACGAGCCGGTCGTCGCCCTGATCGAGAGCCCCGGCGGGCTCGCCGCCCATGAGCACGTCTTCCTCGCGGTGCGTGAGGCCATGGCCGACCACGGGGTGCGCCTGCTGCTCGGAGAGATGCAGGAACTCGGCGAGCGCAACGGCAAGATCACCCTGCGCGGGACACCGCTCGACGTGGTGCTCCGCTACTTCGTCGCGGGCGAGATCGTGGAGGACCGGGCCGCCCGCGAGGTCCTGGACACCCTGAACCGGGCGGACGAGGCCGGCAGGACCGCGCTCTTCCTCGGGCTGGACTGCGGTGTGTACGCCAGCAAGGGGAGCCTCGCGCTGCTCCACGACCCGGCGGTCCGCTCCTCCCTCACCCCGTCCGAACTGGCCGTGGTGGACCGGACCGTGCCCTGGACCAGGCTGCTGGACCCGGCACTGCAGCACGGCGGGGACCGGGCAGCGCTCCTGGAGCGCTGCCGCGACGAGCGCGCCACGCTCGTCCTCAAGCCCGGTGTGGGCTACGGGGGCGTGGGCACCGTGATCGGCCATCAGGCCGACGACAGGCAGTGGGCCGAGGCGCTCGCCTCGGCGGCCGGCGGCGACGCGGTCGTCCAGCGACTGGTGGTCCCCGCCGCCGAACCGGTGGTCGACGCGGAGTCGGGCCGTACCGAGGGCTGGGCCGCCAACTGGGGTGTCTTCGTCGACCAGGAGGGGTACGCGGGAGCGTTCGTCCGCGCCCTGAAGCCCTCCGACGGCGCGGTGATCTCCTTCTCGAACCCCGGGACACGCAGCAGCTGCGTGTTCACCACCGACTGACCCTCCCCCTCCCCGAGCGGCACGGCCGCCGCCTCGCCGAGCCATGCCCGGAGCCGTCCGCGGTGTGTCCCGGCGGCGGAGGCCGGCACCCCATCGTGAAAGGAATCACGAGTGTCACCGGAAAGACCGGTCGGAGACGACGACCGCCCCCACATAGTCGTGATCAACCGCTGGCGCGAGCACTACGCGCACTATCCGGACTACGTCGACCACACGGTCAACCAGGTCACCTACGTCAGTACCGAGGTGGGCCTCGGCTCGGTCCCCCCGGAGGCCGCGGGCGTCGCCCTCGTCGACGCCACGGACGATCCCGTCCAGGCGAGGGCCGCCGTCGCCGCCCTGACCGAACGGCACGGCACCCCGAGGCGGATCGTCGCCCTGAAGGAGGACGACCTGCTGGTCGCCGCGGCGCTGCGGGAGGACCTCGGTGTGCCGGGCCCCCGCCCGGAGGGCCTGCTGCCGTTCCGCGACAAGCTCCTCATGTGCCGGGCGGTGCGTGCGGCCGGACTTCCGGTGCCCGCGTTCGCCGCCGCCGACAGCCCGGGGGACGTACTCGACTTCGCGGCGGCCGGCGGCTGGCCCGTGGTGCTGAAACCGCGCATCGGCAGCTCCAGCGCCGGGGTCCGCGTCCTGACCGGCCCGGGCGACCTGACCGCCGAGCCCGTGTTCGCCGAACCGATGCTCGTGCAGGCCTTCGTCCCGCACCCGATCCACCACGTGGACGGCGTCTTCGACGGGAAGCGCACCTCACGGCTCCGGGTGTCGCGGTACGTCAACACGTGTCTGGGCTTCCGCGAGGGGTCCTTCCTCGGATCGGTCGAGGTCGACGACCCCGAGGTCGTCAAGACCGTGGCCGAGGCGGCGGACGGCTTCCTCGCGGCGCTGACCGGCGAACCGACGCCGTTCCACCTCGAGGTCTTCGTGGAGTCCGTGCCCGGCGGCACGCGCTGTGTCTTCCTCGAGGTGGGGGCGCGTGTCGGCGGGGCGGAGATCCCGTTCATCTGGCGCGACCTGCACGGCTACGACCTCATGCGGGCCGCGTTCGAACTCCAGCTCGGCCTGGCGCCGGCCGCGGAGGCCGCACCGGCCACCGGCGAGATCGGCGGATGGCTGCTGATCCCGGCTCCGGAGACGCGGCCCTGCCTCATCACCCACGTCACCTCGATGGTGGGCCGGGCCGGCGGACCGTACGCCGAGGCACTGCTGCCTCCCGGCGAGGTGCTGCCGGAGGCGGACGCCTACTACGAACACGTCGGCGGACGATTCCGGTTCCGCGGGCGCACCAGCGGCGAGGTGGAAGCCGCCCTGACCGAGACGGCGACCCGCTTCCGGGTCACCGCCGAACCCGTCGTACGAACGAATGCGGAGCCGTCGGCAGCCGCGGAGTACGCAGCACACGCGGAGGCGACACGATGAAGGACTACTCCGAGCAGATCCTCTCCGGCGAGGGCGAGAACGACTACACCCGCTACATGCGGACGGACGCCCTGCTGTCCCTGCAGCGGCTCCCCGAGGAATCCGTCCACCGGGACGAACTCCTCTTCCAGATCGTCCACCAGTCGACGGAGCTCTGGCTCAAGCTCGCCTGCACCGAGGTCACCGAGGCCACCGCGAGGATCGAGACCGGGGAGCTGGACACCGCGGCCCGGCTGCTCGCCAGGGCGGCCCTGGGGGCCCGACTCGTCACCCAGCAGCTGGAGATGATGCGCCACCTCTCGCCCTGGGACTTCCAGACCATCCGGACCGTCCTCGGCCACGGCTCCGGCGCCGACTCTCCCGGCTGGCGCTCCGTGCGGGCGTGCAACAGGCTCATCGGCGCCGCGTTCCTGAAGCTGGTGGCCGACCGGGGCACCGACCTCGCGGAGCTCTACCGTTCCGGGGTCGACACCCCGGAGTTCCGGCTCGCGGAGGCGATGATCGAGTGGGACGAGCGGATCTCGATCTGGCGGGTCCAGCACTTCAAGATGACCACCCGGATCATCGGGCACCAGGTCGTCGGCACCCAGGGCACCCCCGTGGACGTGCTGGCGAAGCTCATCTCGCACAAGCACTTCCCGGAGCTGTGGCAGGTGAGGACCGAACTCACCGAGACCGGTCCGATGGGCGACCGGCCCGTGGCGGGTCTCTCATGAAGGGCCGGGACGCCACCGCCACCGCCGTGACCGGCCCCGCCGCGTTCCGGGCCGCCTTTCCCATGCTGGAGCGGACGGTGCACCTGGCCGGATGCAGTCTCGGTCCCCGCTCGACCGCGCTGGACACCGCCATGGACGCCATGCTGGGCGCCATGACCGGGACCGAGGCACCCTGGCACCTCTTCGAGGAGCAGGTCGGCCTGGCCCGCGAAGGGTTCGCCTCCCTCATCGGGGCCAGGACCGAACAGATCGCCCTCGTCCCGAGCGCCTCCGTGGGCGCGTACCAGGTCGCCTCCACAGCCGACTGGAGCGAGCGGCCCAAGGTGGTCACCACTCCGCTGGAATTCCCCTCGCTCGCCCATGTGTGGCTCGCGCAGCGCCCCAGGGGCGCCCAGGTCGTCTTCGCCGAGAGGCCGGACGACTACGGGGCGGCGGTCGACGGGCGGACGAGGCTGGTCTCCGTACCGATGACGGGCTACCAGGACGCCCTGCGGATGCCGGTGGCCGAACTCGCCGCCCTCGCCCACCGGGAGGGTGCCGAACTGTTCGTCGACGCCTACCAGGCCGTCGGCGTCGAGCCCGTCGACGTCGACCGGCTCGGGTGCGACTACCTGGTGGCCGGGACCTCGAAATACCTGCTGGGCCTGCCGGGGCTGGCGTTCCTCTACGCGCGTACACCCGGCCGTGCGGAGCGTGAACCCTCGCTGACCGGATGGTTCGGCCGGCCCGACCCGTTCTCCTTCGACCCCCGCACGCTCGACTTCCCCGACACCGCCTCCCGCTACCAGACCGGCACCGCCGCCGTCCCCGCCTGCTACGCGGCCGTCGCCGGACTCGGCCTGATCGCCCGCACCGACCCGGTGCACGTCCAGGAACACATCCGCGGCCTCACCGCCCTGGCCGCCGAACACCTCGGCGCCCAGGGCGAGCACGTCCGGGACATCGCCCCCGAACGCCGCGGGGCCCACATCGGGATCGTCGACCCCGACCCGGCCGGCCTCGCCGAGGCTCTAGCCGACCGCGGCGTCATGGTCAGCCCCAGAGGAGACGTCGCCCGTGTCTCCTTCCACTACTACAACCGGGCCGAGGACGTCGAGCACCTGTGCGCGGCGCTGCGGGACCACCGGATCTCCTGAGCACACCCCCACCGAGCCGAGACCACTCTCTCAACCATGAGGAGGAGCGATGGCCACAGCCGAACTGGCCTCGTGGGTCCAAGAACCGGACCCAGGAAGATTCCCCTACGACGCCGTCGTCCGCGCCTACCAGCGCGTCGGCAAGCACTTCGTCTCCAAGGAACTGCTCGAACAGCTCACCGCCGTCCGCGACCGGCTGCCCGCGATGCGCGGCCCCTGGCCCGAGGTCCGCGCCCTCGCCGCCTTCCTGGACACCGCGCTGGACAAGCCGGACGGCCGCTACGACTACCCGACCTACCTCGCGCTGCCGATGCTCGAACTGCCGGGGCTCGACGAGCCCGTGGCCACCGCGCCCTTCGCGCGGTCACGCTGCGACCGGTTGTCCGTACAGCTCATCGCGGACTCCCTGGACTTCGAACTCGCCGCGCTCGACGGCCTGAGCATGCGACTGGGTGAGCTTCGGCCCTCGGACGACCTCGTCGTCAAGCGCTGCAAGCACGGGCTGAGGGCCGTCATGCCCGCCCTCACCCGGATGTCGCTGGCCCGCGGGGTCACCTCCGACGACACCGTCGACCGGGCGCGCCAGATGCGCTCCCTCGTACGCGCCGACATGGCGCTCGCCGAACGCCGGGCCATGGACCTGAGCATCCTCCCGGTGTACGTCTCGCACGACGAGTACATGTTCCTGCGCGTCCTGCAGACCTTCGAGACGACCTTCGTCCTGCTCACCATGCATCTCAGGGCGGCGATCGACGCGCTGGCCGGACGTCGGACCGGCGAGGCCGTGCACTTCATCGCGGGGGCCGAGGAGTCCCTGCGCGAATCGGCACCCCTCTTCTCCATGCTCGCCACGATGCAGATCGACTCCTTCCGCACCTTCAGGGAGTACACGGAGGGCGCGAGCGCCATCCAGTCCCGGGGCTACAAACTGGTCGAGGCACTCTGCCGCACCCCCGACGCCGAGCGCGCGGACTCACCGGCCTTCACCTCCGTGCCCGAGATCCGCGAGAGGCTCGCCGGCGGACAGCCCAACCTGGACGACGCCTACCGCGAGGCGCGGAACTCCGGCGACCTCGACGAGGCCGAGCGGGCCCGCGTCGGCGCCGCGATGCGGGCCTTCGCCGGCGCCCTCCAGCGATGGCGGGGCACCCACTACCGCCTCGCCGTGCGCATGCTCGGCGAGGCGACCGGCACCGGCTACACCGAGGGCACCCCCTACCTGGCGGCGGTGCGTGACATCCCGGTCTTCCACCAGGTCAGCCATGCCGAGGACGAAGCGAAGGTGAGGACCAGATGACCGAGTTCGACGCACCCGTGGGCATCGTCGGGGCAGGCCCGGTCGGGCTGGTCGCCGCACTGCGCCTCGCGGACTTCGGTGTCCCCAGCGTCGTCCTGGACGGCAAGCCGGGACTCGTCAAGCAGGGTTCGAAGGCGTGCCTGATCCAGGGCGACGTCCTCGAGATCCTCGACAAGTCCGGATGTGCCACGCCCATCGACGACGAAGGCGTCACCTGGCGGGTCGCCCGGACCTATGTGGCCGACGAGGAGATCAGGGCGGTCGAGTACCCCTCCCCGCCCGGATACGGGCCGTTCGTCAACATCAGCCAGTTCCGCATCGAACAGGTGCTCGCCGAACGCGCCGCCGCCGAGCCTCTCATCGACCTCCGCTGGGACCACCGGGTCTCCGACGTCACCCAGGACGCCGACGCGGTGACGCTCACCGCGGGCACCGCCGACGGGGAGCGCGTGCTGCGCTTCGGCCACCTGGTCGCCTGCGACGGTGTCCGCAGCACCCTGCGGGAACTGCTCGGTGTGGAGTGGACCGGCTACACCCACAAGGACCGCTTCCTCATCACCGACATCAAGGCCGAGCTCCCGCTCGCCAAGGAGCGGCACTTCCACTACAACCCGTCGTTCAACCCCGGCCGCCAGCTGGTGATGCACCCCCAGCCCGACGACATCTGGCGCATCGACTGGCAGCTTCCGCCCGACGCGGACATCGACGCCGAACGCGCCGACGGACGCTTCGACGCCCGGGTGCGCGCCGTCATCGGGGACGTGCCCTACGAGATCGACTGGGTCAGCACCTACCGCTTCCACCAGAGGGTCGTGGCCAGGCTCCGCGTCGGCAGAGTCCTGTTCGCCGGGGACGCCGCGCACGCCCTGCCCCCGTACGGCTCCCGCGGGATGAACAGCGGCATCCAGGACGCCGACAACCTCGCCTGGAAGCTGGCGCAGATCCGGCGTGGCGAGGCCGGCGAGGAGCTGCTGGAGACGTATCACAGCGAGCGGTACGCGGCGGCCCGGGAGAACCTGGCGGTCACCGAGGCCACCATCCGCTTCATGGTGCCCCCGCACCCCCTGCGCCGCTGGGCGCGCTCCGTGCTGCTCACCCTCTCCAAGGTGCTGCCCTTCGCCGAGCGCCGCGTCAACAGCGGGCGCATGGCGGAGCCGTACACCTACCGCGACTCACCGCTGGTGCCCGGAGCGGAGCGGCACCCCCTGCTCGGGGCCTTCGCCCCGGACGCCCGGCTCACCGGCCCGACGGGACCGGCGCGGCTGCGCCGACTGCTCGGAGGGGGCTTCACGGGCCTGTTCCTCGCCCCCGACGCCCACTCCGCCGCACGACTCGTCGCCGACACCCGCACCCGGGACTGGCCGGTCCCGGCGGAGACCGTCGTGGTCCTGCCGCCCGGCGCCGCCACCGACGGCCTGCCCGACGGCCTCACCGTCGTCCACGCCGACCCCGCCGCCCTGCCCCCCGGTTACACCGACGGCTCGGCGGTCTGGTGGCTGGTGCGGCCGGACGGGCACCTGGCCGCACGCTCTGGGCACGGGGCCGACTTCGCCACCGCCCTGCGCACCGCCGCGGGCGCGACCGCCGGCGACAGCGGCCCGAAGCGCGACATCACGCTCCTGGAAGGAACGCAGATATGACCACCGCGACACCCCCGTACGCCTGGCTCAACGGCAGCGTCGTCCCCTGGGACGCGTGCGTGCTCCACGCCCGCAGCCAGGGCGCCTTCTGGGGAGCCAACGTCTTCGAGGGGCTGCGGGTCTACCAGGACCCCGACGGCGTCCGTCACCTCTTCCGGGCCGGCGACCACCTGAACCGGCTGCGGCGCTCCATGAAGAGCCTGCACATGGAGATCGAGTACTCCGACGCCGAACTGACCCAGGCCTGCACCGACCTTGTCCTGGCCAACGACTTCGACCAGGACGCCCACGTCTGCGTCGTCGCGTACTTCGGCCTCGGGTCGTCCTTCGACCCGATGGGTCACACCACCGAGACCGGGGTGCACATCACCTCCACGCCGGTGCCGCGCTCCGCCGCTTACGGGAAGGGCGTCGCCGCCTCCGTCTCGTCCTGGCGCCGCATCGGTGAGGACTCGATGCCGCCGCGCATCAAGACCGGCGCCAACTACCACAACAGCCGCCTCGCCCAGCACGAGGCGCTGCGCAACGGCTACGACACGACGCTGCTGCTCAACCAGCGCGGCACCGTCGCCGAGGCGCCGGGCTCCTGCGTCGTCGTCGTACGCGACGGAGAACTGATCACACCACCGGGCACCAGCGGGGTCCTGGAAGGCATCACGGTCGAGACCGTCGCCCGCCTCGCCCAGGACCACCTCGGCCTGACGCTGCGCCGCCGGGAGATCGACCGGACGGAGCTCTACATCGCGGAGGAGGTCTTCCTCTGCGGGACCATGTCCGAGCTGCTCCCCGTCACCAGCGTCGACCGGGTGACCGTCGGCGACGGCGCCCGCGGTCCCCTCACCCGCCGGCTGCAGGACCTCTACGACGACGCGGTGCGCGGACTGGGCAAGAACCCCGAGTGGTGCACCCGGCTGCCGGCCGCGACCGCAAGGAACGGTGCCGCATGAGCGTGCTGACCGGGCTGGTGGAGGCCCTGCGCAGTGGCGCGGTCGAGGTCGTCGACCTCACCTCGCCGCTCTCCGAGGACACCCCGATCATCGACCTCCCGCCGGAGCGGGGCCAGCCCTGGCCCTTCGCCCGCGAGGAGATCAGCCACTACGACGCGGCCGGACCCACGGTCTACTGGAACAACATCCGGCTCTCCGAGCACACCGGGACGCACTTCGACGCGCCCGTCCACTGGCTCTCCGGCAAGGACTCGCACGACGTCTCCCAGGTGCCTCCCGGCAGTCTGGTCGGCCCCGCCGCCGTGATCGACCTGTCGCGCGAGGCCGCCGAGGACCCGGACTTCCTGATGCGACGCGAGCACGTCGAGCGGTGGCAGGAGATCCACGGCGACCTGCCCGAAGGGGGCTGGCTGCTCTACCGCACGGGCTGGGCCGAGCGCCAGGCCGACCCCTCCGCCTTCCACAACGGGCGCCACACCCCGGGCGTCGCCCCCGAGTGCGCGCAGTGGCTCGCGGAGAAGACCCCGCTCACCGGGATAGGGGTGGAGACCGTCGGAACCGACGCCGGACTCGCCGGCGAATTCCCCGACCAGCCCTACCCGTGCCACTGGTTCCTCCACGGCGCCGGCAAGTACGGACTCACCCAGCTCAGGAACCTCGCCCTGCTGCCGCCCACCGGAGCCGTGGTCGTCGCCGGCCCGCTCCCGATCGTCAAGGGCTCAGGCAGCCCGAGCCGGGTCCTCGCCCTGATCGAGCACCCCGCGGGAGGGCGACGATGAACGACGCGGGCTTCCGGCGCGCGAGCTCCCTGCTCCGACGCCACACCCAGGACACCGCAAGGCCCGGGGAGTTCAACCTCCTCGACCGCGAATGGGACCTCCTGGACGGGGTTTTCAGCCCCACCTACACGCCGGTCACCGACCTCTTCACCACCTGGCTGCCCTTCCCCGACGGAGGTTCCTTCCTCGAGATCGGCTCAGGAGCGGGGGTGACCGCCGTGATCGCGGCCCAGTCCGGCTGCGCGCGGGTGACGGCACTCGACATCAGTCCCGCGGCGGTGGAGAACACCCGGCGCAACGTCCAGCGCCACGCGGTCGGGAACCGGGTACGGGTGATGGAGAGCGACCTCTTCGATGCGCTGGCGCCCGAGGACCGCTTCGACCTCATCTACTGGAACTCGAACTTCGCGGAGCCGCCCGCCGACTTCGTCAACGCGACGGACCTGCACCACGCCTTCTTCGACCCCGGTTACGACGCGCACCGGCGCTTCCTGCGCGAGGCCCCGGGCCGGCTCACCCCGGACGGAAGGCTGCTCCTCGGCTTCAGCAGCATCGGCAACACCGCCCTGCTGGAAAAGCTCTCCGAGGAAGCGGGGCTGCGCCTGTCCATGCTCCGGTCGGAGCGACGACAACCGGACAACACGGTGATCGAGTTTCAGCTATGGGAGCTCGTCGCGGTCTGACGGCCCGCACAATCGACGCGTCCGTCCCACCGACACAGGACCACTGACCACAGGACCACCGACCACCGCACCACCGAAGGAACAACGTGCCACAGAACAGCCACCTCTCCCTCCTCGCCGACCACAGCCGGGGCGCGCTCGTCACCCTGAAGAAGGACGGCAGGCCGCAGCTCTCCAACGTCGACTTCACGTACGACGAGGAGAGCCGGACCATCAGGTTCTCCACGACGGACGGCCGCGCCAAGGTCGGCAACCTGCGCAGGGACCCACGCGTCAGCCTCCACGTGACGACCGGGTCCGGCGGTGCCTACGCCGTGTACGAGGGCGAGGCGACCCTCTCCGACGTCGCGGCGGATCCGCGGGACGCCGCGGTCGAGGAACTCGTGGACGTCTACCGGGCGGTCCAGGGCGAGCACCCGGACTGGGACGAGTACCGCCAGGCCATGGTCACCGACCGGCGCCTGGTCGTCCGGTTCCGCATCGACCACACCTACGGCTGGGTCCCGGACCGGGCCTGAACGACCGCACCGGCGCGCGGCCCCGTCCGGGCCACGCGCCGGCCGCCCCCCGAACCCCACCGAACCGCACCCGAACGAGGAGTCCCATGCCCCGCCTGCACGTCATCATCGCCTCCACCCGGCCCGGACGCACCGGCCCCGCCGTGGCCGACTGGTTCACCGCCGTCGCCGAGAAGCACGGCGGCTTCGACATCCGCGTCGTGGACCTGGCCGAAGTCGGTCTCCCCCTGCTCGACGAGCCCAACCACCCCGCCGCCCGGGAGTACACCAAGCAGCACACCAAGGACTGGAGCGCGACGGTCGACGAGGCCGACGCCTTCGTGTTCGTGGCCCCCGAGTACAACTACGGCATCAACGCCGCCCTGAAGAACGCGATCGACTACCTCTACTTCGAGTGGCAGTACAAGCCGGTCGGCATCGTGAGCTACGGCAACACCTCGGCCGGGCTGCGCGCCGCGCAGATGACCAAGCAGGTGGTCACCACCCTGAAGATGGTCCCCGTCACCGAGTCCGTGGCCATCCACTTCATCGGCTCGCACATAGGCGACGACGGCAGCTTCACCGGAACCGAGGCGATGGCCGAGGCCGCCACCGGCATGCTCGACGAGATCGCCAAGCTGGCGGAGGCACTGCGCCCGCTGCGCGAGTCCGCCTCCTGATCCGTCACACGCCCCACGACCACGGTCCTGGAGAGGAAACGCCGTGAACGAGACCGCAACCCACATCGTCCTCGTCGGGAGCGGGGGCCGGCCCTACCGCGCCTACGCCTTCGAGGCCCTGGCAGCGCGGCACAGGCTCTCGGCGCTGCTGGGGGAGGAGCCCACCTGGCAGCGCCGGTACCTCGACAGCTGGCGGGTGGCCGACCTCGGCGACCCCGTCGCCGTCACCGCCGCCCTGGACGAACTGCGGGGCCCGGACTCGGCGGTGCTGACCTGGGACGAGACCGTGCTGGAGGTCACCGCCGCCGCCGCCGAGAAGCTGTCGATGCGTCATATGAGCGCATCCGCGGCGCGGCGGTGCCGGGACAAGTACCTGACCCGCTCCCTCCTGGACGAGGCGGGACTGCCCTCCGTCCGCCACGGCCTCGCCCACACGGAGGAGGAGGCGGAGCGCATCGCGGAGTCCCTCGGCCTCCCCGTCGTCGTCAAGCCCCGTGCCCTCGCGGGCAGCATGGGCGTGGTACTCGCCGAGGACGCCGCCGCCGTACGCGCCGCCTACCGGCTCGCCGGCGGGGCCGCGTACTCCACGCTGCCCACCGGCCACGGCATCCTCGTCGAGGAGTTCCTCGACGGACCCGAGATCAGCGTCGACAGCGTCGTGGCCGACGGCGAGGTGACGCTCGTCCAGGTGGCGGGCAAACGACTCGGCTACGCCCCCCACTTCGAGGAGGTCGGCCATCTCGTCGGCGCCTGGGACGAGTCCCGGCCCTGGGCCGCGTCCGTCCGCGAACTGCTCACCGAGGCTCACCGGGCCCTCGGCGTCGAACTGGGCGTCACCCACGCCGAGGTACGTCTCACCGCCGCCGGCCCCCGGCTGGTCGAGCTGAACGGGCGCCTGGGCGGCGACCTCATCCCGTACGCCGGGGCGCTCGCCACCGGGGTCGACCTCGTGGTGGCGGCCGCCGAGGCCGCTCTGGGGCGCACCCCCGACCTCGCACCCCGCAGGACCGGTCTCGCGGAGGTCCGCTTCGTCTACCCGGCACACGACGGCACGGTGCGCTCCGTCTCCACGGACGCGGCCGGGGCCGTCCCCGGCGTGGCACACGCCGCCGTCCTCACCGAACCCGGCGCCCGACTGCGCCTGCCGCCCCGGCAGGCCATACCCCGGCTGGCGGTGCTCATCGCCCAGGGGGCCGACGAGGCGGCCTGCGCGCGGGTCCTGGAGAGCGCGCTGCCCCTGGTGACCAGCGAGGTCGAACCCCTCGCGGGTGACGCCTCATGACTGCCGGGACGCCGCGGATGAGACCCGTGGACCGGCTGATCGTCACCCACGGCCTGTCGTCGTTCTGCCTCGGCCTGGTCTTCCCCTACACGGCGATCCACCTGGCGGACCGGCCGGGCGTCGGCACCGGGGGCGTCGCGCTCTTCTACGGCGCGGCGGGGATCGCCAACCTGACGGTGGCGCTGCTGCTCACCGCCGGAGTGCTGAGACTGCCCCGGGTGACCCTGGGCGTGCTCGGCACGGCGCTGTGGTTCTGCGGATACCTGGGCCTGCCGTTCGTCGGGTCCCACCCCGCGACCCTCGTGGCGGGGGTGGCGATCGGCTGCGGCCAGGGCGGATTCCTCGCGGCGATCGTGCCGCTGGTGAACTCGCTGGTGACGGCGGAGGAACGCCGCAAGGTCTTCGCCCGCCGCTACGCCGTCCTCAACGCCACCCTCGCCGCCGGATCGCTGGTGGCGGGCGCCCTCACACTGATCCTGCCGCGTTCGGTCATCCCGTACTTCTTCGTGGCCAACGCCGTGGGCATCCTGCCCCTGACGATCGCCATCCTGACGGCCGGACGGCACGCCAGGGCCGCCGAGGAGAAGGCGGAGGAGAGCGCCGAGGGCACCGCGCTGCCCATGGCGGCGCTCGCCAGGACGGTGATGCCGGCCGCGCTCGTGCAGCTCGCGGTGTTCCTCTTCGGATTCAGCCAGTTCGAGGCCACCGCCCCGCTCGTATCCGAACGGCTCATGGACATGGGCCTGTTCATGGTGTCGCTGATGCTGGTCGTCAACGTCGTCGTGATCGTCTCCCTCCAGGGCCGGATCACCCGTCTCCTGGAGGACCGCCCGGAGATCGCCGGCCTGCGGATCGCGGTGGGCCTGTGGACCGTCGGCTACGCCGTCGCCGGAGCCATGGCCTTCCTGCCGTACGGTTTCCGGCTCACCGGGCTCCTCGTCTACGCCGTGCTCTTCGCGCTGGGGGAGTGCGCGTACTCGTGCTCCTTCCACCCGTGGCTGATCTCCCTCGTCCCCGACCGCGAACTGACGCGGGCCAACGCCCTGGCCAACTCCATGATGGGGGTGGGCAACTTCGCCGGGCCCTCGATCGGTGTCGCGCTCGCGGTCAGCGGCCAGGCACCCGTCGTGTGGTTCGGGCTGGCGCTCTGCTGCACCACCATCACCGTGGGCACGGGACTGCTCGCACGGCGCGGGGGCGCCGCCCCGGCCGCTGCCGCCGTCCCGGGATCGGGCTGACCCGCGACGACGCCCGGCACGCCGGGTGCCGGGCGTCGTCGGCGACCCGGGTACGGCGGCGACCCGGGCACCAGCACGAGGCCCGGACATGACGAGGCCCGGACCGCTCGGGGGAGCGGTGCGGGGCACGGCCCGACTCCGGGACGGCCCGAGCCCGCGGGTACACGGCGCGCGGCCGCGTAGCAGCCCCCCCGG